>NZ_JBEFZE010000023.1:0-60816 GCF_042762395.1 Pseudogemmobacter sonorensis | reverse complement strand
CGGCTGCACCGGGACCTGCGCACCCGCGCCGCGCGGCTTCTGGCGGTGGCGCCGAAGCTGCGCGGACGCGATGCCGCCGCGGTGGTGGCGCGGCTTCTGTCCGAGGATGCGCTGGCCCCCCGCGCGGGCGCCCGCGCCAGCGACCGCGCCGCAAGGCGGATCTTCGACCGGCTGGTCGCCCTTGGCGCGGCGCGCGAATTGACCGGGCGGGCCAGCTTCCGCCTCTATGGGCTTTGATCCGATGGCGGACGAGGCCTTCGACCGGGATCTGGCCGACCTGCCCCCCGCCGAACGCTGGCGGGCCTGGATGGCGCGGGCCGAGGCGGTGATCTTCGCCAGCGCGGCCCCGGTGACGCATGAGATGCTGGCCCGCGTCGTCGGCGAGGATTGCGTGATCGCGCTTCTGGTCGAGGATATCGCGAACGATCTGCGCGACCGGCCCTATGAGATCGCGCGCGTCGCGGGCGGCTGGCTGATGCGGACGCGCCCCGGCCTGGGCCCGGCGATCCGCCGCGCCTTCGATGCCGGAGAGGAGGTCCGCCCCCTGCCCCGGGCCGATGCGCTTGCGGTGGCGGCCGTGGCCTATCTTCAGCCGGTGACCCGGGGCGCGCTGTCGCAGCTTCTGGGGCGCGAGGTCAGCCGCGACACCATGGCGCGGCTGCACCGGCAGGGCCTGATCGCGCGCGGGCCGCGCAGCCCCGAGCCGGGCGCGCCCTATACCTATGTCACCACCGAGGCCTTCCTGATCCGCTTCGGGCTGGAAAGCCTGAACGACCTGCCCGATCTTGAGGCGCTGGCCGATGCCGGGCTGCTTGCGCCCGATCCGGCCGCGATCCCGCCCGAGTTGCGCCCGCCGGTCTTCGGCGCGGAGGAGGGCGACGAGCCCTGAGCCCGCCCGTCGCCCGAGGCCGCTGCCCCGGGCAAGAACCCGGACAGGCCGCCGAAAACGGATAAACCTTCCTCCCGCGCTGCGATCGGGCCGGAAACGCGGATCTTCCGGCGCATTTGCGGCGATCTCGCGAAACCGCGTCGCCATTTGCCAAGGCGCACCGCCGTCGAAAACGAACCCTTCGGATGCCGCGGGCCTAACGCGCCAAAGCGATCAGCTCGGCCAGCGAGCGCGCGTCGAGCTTTTCGAGGATCCGCGCCCGGTGGTGGTCGACGGTGCGCGGGCTGATCCCCAGCCGGGCCGCGATCTCCTTGCTGGAGGTCTCGGCCGGGTTTTTCAGGATGTAGTCGACGATTTCCATCTCGCGGATGGTCAGCCGCTCGAACCGGGCCTGGCGCTCGCGCGCGACGGCCTCGGCCGCCAGCCTCTCGCGCAGCAGGGCGAAGGCGGTCTCGATCCGCTCCACCAGGTCGGACTGGCGGAAGGGCTTTTCCAGAAAGTCGATGGCACCGCCCTTGATCGCGGCCACGGTTTCGCGCACCCCGCCATGGCCGGTGATGAAGATCACCGGGACCGGCATTCCGGCCTCGTTCATGTGGCGCTGAAGCTCCAGCCCGTTCATGTCGGGCATGCCGTAGTCCAGCACCAGGCAGCCCTGGCGTCCGGGCTGCCAGGCGGCAAGGAACTCGGCCGCCGATCCATGGGTCTCCACGCTGTAGCCGCGTATCCCGAGCGCGCGCGACAGCGAATTGCGGATCGCCTCGTCGTCGTCGACCACGAAGACTGTCAGAGTCGGCTTGTCCATCGTCTGGGTCGTCCTTCTCCTTGGAATTTCTCGGGGGAGATTTCTCGGGTGGCATTGCGGGGCGGGGTTTCAGGCGGCGCGGCCGGTCGGCAGGGTGAAAAGGAACCGCGCGCCCCGCTCGTGGTCGGGATCAAGCCAGAGCGCCCCGCCATTGGCCTCGACGATCGAGCGGCAGATCGACAGGCCCAGCCCCATCCCCCCGGGTTTCGAGGTCTCGAACTGGCTGAAAAGCTGGATATCGGGCGAGATGCCCGGCCCGGTGTCCTCGAAGCTGACGGTGACGTCCTCGGGCCCCGAATGGGCGCGGATGGTCAGCCTGCGGGTATTGTCGCGCCCGTCGGCCATCGCCTCGATGGCGTTGCGCGCAAGGTTCACGATCACCTGGGCGATCTGGACCCGGTTCGCCTCGATCCCGGGCAGGCCGGGGTCGGGGGCGGCGTCGATCACCACGCCGGCCTCGACCGCCTCGGCATGGACCAGCCGCAGCGATTGGGTCAGAAGCTCAGCGAAATCGAAGCCCATGGTGCTGCCTTCGTCCTTGCGCACGAAGCCGCGCAGCGCGCGGATGATCTCGCCCGCGCGCAGGGATTGCTGCTCGATCTCTTCCAGGATCTCGCGCAATTCGGCCTGGGCGGCGATCGGGGCGGCGAGCTGTGTGCCGCTCGCGCGCGCGGCAAAGTGATCGGCAGAGTGATCGGCGGGGTGATCCAGCATTAGCAGCGCCGCATCGGCATTTTGCGCGATGGCGGTCAGGGGCTGGTTCAGCTCATGCGCCAGGCCCGAGGCCATCTGCCCCATGGTATGGCCGCGCGCCAGATGCGACAGGTCGCGGCTGAGCTGCTGGATCTGGTGGTCGCGGGATTTCTCTTGCGTGATGTCGTCCACGGTCAGCACGCTGTGCAATTCGCGGCCCTTTTCGCCCCGGATCAGGATCGCGTTCAGCTTGACCCAGATCTGGTGCCCGTCGCGGCGGATCCAGCGCATCTCGACATTGCTGGTATTGTCGCCCGACAGGCAGCCGTCGCGGGTGTATTGCGCCAGGTCTTCGGGATGGGCCACATCGGCCAGGCTGCGTCCCACCACCGCTTCGGGCGGCGCGCCGACCAGGGCGCCGAAACTGGCATTGGCGCGGATGATCGTGCCGTCGGCGGGCGAGATCTGCGCCATCGCGCGTGAGGATTGGTCGAAGGTCTGGTTGTATTCGCGCTCGGTCTCGCGCCGGGCCATGATCTCCTGCACCAGGGTCTCATTGGCGCGTTCCAACTCGCGATAGGTCTTGGGCATGGGCTCGGCCGGGTCGATCTCGCCCTGCGCCACCAGGGCCGAGCGCACGGCAAAGGCGCGCACGGGCTTGTGGATGTAACTGGCCAGCATCAGCCCGACCAGGCCGGTGATCGCCGCGACCAGCGCCGCGATCCAGATATTGGTGGTGCGGTTTTGCTTGATCGCGCCGGTGAAGTCGCTTTCGGGCGCATAGACCGCGATGGTCCAGGGCAGCTTGTCCGACATCATCGGCATCACCGAGGCGACATAGCGCGCGCCGCGGAAGGTGAAATCCGAGGCGGTCTCGCGCATCACCTGCATTTCGCCGTCGCGCAGCAGCGGGCCGAAGGCGGCGGTCACGATCGGATCCTCGAATTCGGTCAGATTGGCGAAGCTGAGGGTGCCGTCCTCGTTGGTGGTCTTGATCATCTCGGGGTTCGGGTGGGCGATCACATCGCCGTTCTTGTGGATCACCAGGGCCTTGCCGGTGTCGCCGATGTTCAGCCGGGCCAGGAAGTTCGAGATTTCGGAAATCTCGATATCCACCCCCACCACGCCGCGCACCTGGCCGCCCTCGCCCATCACCGGGGCGGCCAGGGTGATGCCGGGATGCTGGGACGAGAAGAAGATATAGGGGTCGGTCCAGATCGTGGTCTGTTCCGACTTGGCGCGGGTATACCAGAGCCGGTCGCGCGCCTCGTAGGGATCGTCGGGGTCGGCCTGATGGGCGAGGCGGGTGAAATCCTTGGCGCGCCAGATCAGGTCGACCTGGCGCCGCCCCTCGGCATCAAAGGTGATGAGCTTCGAGCGGAACGGCCCCGGCCCCTGGGAATAGCGCATGACGAAGACGAAGGTCCCGTCCTCGGCGCCGTAGTAGACGCCCGAGACCTGGGGCGCGATCTGCAATTGCTGGAACAGAAGCTGTTCCAGAAGCTGCGGATTGTCCGAGGCCACGACCCGGTTCTGCGCCAGCCGCGCCGCCAGTTCCGCCGCGCCCTCGGCCGGGTTCAGGAAGCCGCGCGAATGTTCGATCGTATTGGTGCCGACATCGCGCAAAAGCTCGTGCGCATGCTGGATCAGCGCGCGCTCCGAGGTGAGGTAGGAGGAAAAGACCACGGCCAGAACCGCCAGGAACTGCAATCCCGCCAGTCCGATCGCCAGAAGCGCGCCAAGGGATTTCGTCATCGCAGCACCTTCGTTCCACCGCCCTGCGCGCGGATGGAAGGCAAGCGGATGCCGTCCTGTCCGTCGCGCTTCGTCCCGTCCCCTGCGCCTGGGGGCCCCGCCGCCGCCGCTCTATCAGGGGAAGGCCCTGCTGCGACAGCGAAATCATGGCGTAAACGGCGTAAAAACCGTCCGAAATCAAGGGCGACGGCGCCTGAATCCCGGCCGGATAGGCAAAATTGCCTAGGCAACCACACGAATTTACAGATCGCGTGCCGATGTGGAAGACAGATTCAGTCGCGTATTCGGTTAAGCCACCGTCGGTTCGGGCGATTTCGGTCCCGGTTCGGGGTGGCGGTTTGTTCGTAACGAGTGTCGGGCGTCGTCGCCCGGTCGGATGGCGCGGACTCGGTGGGGCTTCATCGCCGCTTCGGGTCCGCGTTGTCGGACGGGCTGGCGCTGGTAACCCGGGCTGCCCGGGGTTGGACAGTTTCCAAGGAGGATGAGGGGGACACCCCGAATCGGCCCTTGGCAGGCGGTCGACCCCAGATCCGTCGCTTTCCGAGGGTAACCTCAGTCTTTCTCCGGGCAGTTTCCCCGCCGCCCGGTCAGGGCTTTGTCGGGCGCTTTCGCCATCTTCCGCCTCGCTGCCCGCCTGAGCGGGATCCGCCCCATGCGTTCGGGATCTGGCGGGCCCTCGAAACCCGGGGAAGGGTGAAGGCGGGGGGTTGAAGGCGGGGGGGCGCCCTCTGCTATGCTGGCCCGGCCCGGCCCGGCGTTTCCCCTCGGGTCCCGGCCCGAAAGGGACCCGCCATGACCGATGACACCGATCCGCCGCCGCCCGCCGCCTTCCCCGCCGCGCCCCATGGCCTGCGGCTGCAGGGCCTGGCGGCAAAGGCGCGCGGCTATGCCGAGGCGGCAAGTTCGCCCAACACCCGCCGCGCCTATGGATCGGACTGGCGCCATTTCACCGCCTGGTGCCGGCGCGAGGGGCTGGAGCCCCTGCCCCCCGCGCCCCAGGTGGTCGGGCTTTATATCACCGCCTGCGCTTCGGGCGCCCCTTCGGCGGGCGGGCGCAAGGCCTCGGTCGCGACGATCGAGCGGCGGCTTTCCGCGCTGGTGTGGAATTACACCCAGCGGGGCCAGACGCTCGACCGCCGCGACGCCCATGTCGCGACCGTGCTGGCGGGGATCCGCAACAGCCATGCCGCGCCGCCGCGCCAGAAAGAGGCGATCCTGCCCGAGGATCTGCTCGCCATGCTGTCCACGCTGGACCCGGCCGGGCTGCGCGGGCTGCGCGACCGGGCGATGCTGCTTCTGGGCTTCGCGGGCGGGCTGCGGCGCTCGGAGATCACCGGGCTGGACCTGGGGCACGACCAGACCGAGGACGGGCGCGGCTGGATCGAGATCCTGGACGCGGGCCTGTTGATCCGGCTGCGCGGCAAGACCGGCTGGCGCGAGGTCGAGGTCGGGCGCGGCTCGGCGCCCGCCACCTGCCCGGTCGCCGCGCTGGAGACCTGGCTGCGCCTGTCGCGGATCAAGGCGGGTCCGCTTTTCCGCCGCGTCACCGAAAGCGGGTGCGCGGTGGGGCCGATGCGGCTCAACGACCGCGAGGTGGCGCGGCTGGTCAAGCGCGCCGCGCTGGAGGCCGGGCTGCGCGCCGATCTGACCCAGGCCGCGCGGGCCGCGCTTTTCGCGGGCCATTCCCTGCGCGCGGGCCTCGCCTCCTCGGCCGAGGTCGAGGAGCGCCATGTCCAGAAGCAGCTCGGCCATGCCTCGGCCGAGATGACGCGCCGCTACCAGCGCCGCCGCGACCGCTTCCGCGTCAATCTGACCAAGGCCGCGGGGCTTTGACGCAGCGGGTGATTCTCTCCGCTCGTCGGCCCCTTCGGCCCGGTTCTCGGCCCGTTCCGGGGCCGAATTGTGCCTTTTCGGCCCTCTGCCACCAGATCTTGAAGATTTTTCTTGCCCGAATCCCTTTTGGCCCGCAGATATATACGCCAAGAACAGAATAAGACGGCTTTCAGCGTAACAACGCCTTGGGCCGCGAGGGCAGAGACATGACAAGAGAACGGATCGACCGGCTGGTGGGCGATCACGCCGCCCGGCTGTCCGAGCGGTTGCAGAGCCATCGCGAGCAGCTTTTCCCGCCCGATGCCCGGCGTCAACTGCGCCGCTTCACCAGTGGCGAGGTGGCCGATCTTCTGGGCGTCAAGGATGCCTATCTGCGCAAGCTGAGCCTTGAGGGCCGCGGCCCCCAGCCCGAGACCCGGGCCGGCGGTCGGCGCTATTACTCGCCCGAGGACATCCAGGCCCTGCGCCAGATGCTGGAAAAGGGCGCGAAATCCCCGGGCACCTATCTGCCGGGGCGCCGCGGGGGCGATCACCTTCAGGTCATCACCGTGATCAATTTCAAGGGCGGTTCGGGCAAGACCACCACCTCGGCGCATCTGGCGCAGAAGCTCGCGCTCGACGGCTATCGGGTGCTGGGGGTGGATCTGGATCCGCAGGCCAGTTTCTCGGCCCTGCACGGCTTCCAGCCCGAATTCGACCTGCTCGACGGCGGCACGCTCTATGACGCGATCCGCTACGAGGACCCCCTGCCCCTGCGCCAGGTGATCCAGAAAAGCTATTTCACCAATCTCGACATCATTCCCGGCAATCTCGACCTGATGGAATTCGAACATGACACGCCCCGCGTTCTCAGCGCGCGCACGGGTGAGATGTTCTTTACCAGAATATCGGAGAAACTGGCCGAGATCGAAGCCGATTACGACGTGGTGGTGATCGACTGCCCGCCGCAACTGGGCTTTTTGACCATGGCGGCGCTGAGTGCGGCGACCGCCGTTCTGGTGACGGTGCATCCGCAGATGCTCGACGTCATGTCGATGTGCCAGTTTCTTCTGATGACGTCGAACCTTCTCGGCGTCGTGGCCGATGCGGGGGGCGATATGAGTTACGACTGGATGCGCTATCTGGTGACGCGATACGAACCCGGCGACGGGCCGCAGAACCAGATGGTCAGCTTCATGCGCTCGATGTTCGGCGATCATGTGCTGAACCATACCGCGTTGAAATCGACCGCGATTTCGGATGCCGGTATCACCAAGCAGACGCTTTACGAGGTGGAGCGTTCGGCCTTCAACCGCCAGACCTATGAGCGGGCGCTGGAAAGCCTGAACGCGGTGAATGCGGAAATCGAGGATCTGATCCAGGCCGCCTGGGGCCGGACGGCAAGGGGCGAGGGGCGCTGAGATGGCTCGCAAGGATCTGCTCAAGGGGCTTTTGAATCCCACTGAGGTGCCCGCCTCGCCCTCCCCCGCCGCGCCGCGCATGACCAAGGGCGCGATCGGTGCCGTGGGCCAGTCGATCGCCGATCTGAAAAGCCGCTCGGTGATCGAGGTCGACCCGGCGCTGATCGACGAGGGCGGGCTTGAGGACCGGCTGGACGAGGATGCGGCGGGGATCGCCGAGCTGGCGGCCTCGATCCACGCCTATGGCCAGCAGGTGCCGGTGCTCTTGCGCCATGCCCCGGCGGCCGAGGGTCGGTTCCAGGTGGTCTATGGCCGCCGCCGCGTCGCCGCGCTTCGGCTGCTTGGCCAGCCGGTCCGCGCCATGCTGCGCGACCTGTCCGACCGCGACCTGATGATCGCCCAGGGCCAGGAGAACGCGCAGCGCAAGGATCTGAGCTTCATCGAAAAGGCCAATTTCGCCCGGCAGATGCGCGATCTGGGCTTTGAGCGCGCGGTGATCTGCGATGCGCTGGCGGTGGACAAGACCGTGGTCAGCCGGATGCTGACCGTGGCCGATGCGA
Source organism: Pseudogemmobacter sonorensis (assembly GCF_042762395.1). Taxonomy (NCBI): domain Bacteria; kingdom Pseudomonadati; phylum Pseudomonadota; class Alphaproteobacteria; order Rhodobacterales; family Paracoccaceae; genus Pseudogemmobacter; species Pseudogemmobacter sonorensis. The sequence goes on along the minus strand of NZ_JBEFZE010000023.1, from coordinate 52,881 downwards.
TTCCGCTGCCGGTGCTGCACGCCATCGGCGCCGCGCCCTCGGTCGGGCGCAACCGCTGGCTGGAACTGGCCGAACGGATCCGCGAGCGCGACCCCGAGGCGGTGGCCGCCGCCGTGACCGGGGCTGATTCGGACCAACGGTTCGAGATGATCTTCCGCCGCCTGGCCCCCGCGAGACCCCGCCTGCCCGCACCGCCTTGCCTGACCGGCGCGGGCGAGATCGCGCTCGGCCGGGTGGAGCGGCGGGCGGACGAGACCATTCTGGCGCTGTCGCACAGCGCGGCGCCCGGCTTCGACGACTGGCTTCTGGCCCGGATCGAGAGGCTGCATCGCGAATTCCTCGCCCGTGGAGAGGAGTGATTCGAACCGGCAACGACAACAGGAGGCACGAAACAGGACGCGAAACGAAAAAGCCCCCCGAAATGATGAACATTCCGAAGGGCCGTTGGTCGATCTAGCACCTCGAATCTAACGGCATCCGTTGACACCTGTCAACTCGTCGATTCGGCGGGATGTGTTTTTGCATCCTCGTGAAACATCATGCAGCACATTTCATCGACGCCCTTCGGGCGGCGGCCGGTCGATGCCGGTCTTCTCGCAGCGCAGGCGCTGGCCGGCGCGGGAAAGGATTGCCCGGCGGCGGACAAATGGGCGGTCCTGCGCGACCTGGGCCTGGCGCGGGCGGCGTTCCGGGTCAGCGACCGCGATCTGGCGGTGCTGGCCGCGCTGGTGTCGTTTCACCGCGCGGCCGAAATCGCGGGCGATGCGCCGGTGATCGTCTTCCCGTCGAATGCGGCGCTGGCCGGGCGGGCGCATGGCATGGCCGAGAGCACGCTGCGGCGCCACCTGGCGGCGCTGGTCGCGGCCGGGCTGATCCTGCGCCACGACAGCCCCAACGGCAAGCGCTATGCCGTGCGCGGCTATGGCGCGCTGGACCGGGCCTTCGGTTTCGACCTTTCGCCGCTGGCGCGCCGCGCCGAGGAGATCGCTGCGGCGGCCGAGGCGGCACGGATCGCGGCCGAGCGGCTGCGCTGCCTGCGCGAAACGGTGGTGTTGCGCCTGCGTGATTGCGCCAAGCTGGTGGCCTATGCCGCTGAAAGCCTGCCCGGAAACTGGGACGCCCTATCCGATGCCGTGGCGCTGTCGAAGCGTGCGCTGCGCCGCAAGCTCGATCCAGCGCAGCTTGACGCGCTGGATGCCGAGGTTTCGGCGCTGCTCGTGCGGATAGATCGGGGGATGAAGGTGCATGAAACGGAAAATATGGACGGCAATGTCGTGCAATCCGGGCGGCACATTCATGATTCAACCAAAATGCTTATTGAATCTGAACCTTGCAATGAAACTGCAAGGGCGGAACCCGATCCGGCGATGAACGATGCTCCCGCTGCCGAACCCTTGCTGCCCCTGTATCTGGTGCTGCGGGCTTGTCCCGAGATCCGGCTTTATGCCAGTGCCGAGATCCGCAACTGGCGTGGCCTGATCGCGGCCGCACATTTCGTGCGGGGCATGATCGGCATCAGCTCTGAAGCCTGGGAGGAAGCGCAAAGGCTGATGACACCTGCCATTGCCGCAATCACCCTGGCCTGCATCCTGCAAAGCCATGAGCGGATCGCCAAGCCCGGCGGCTATCTGCGCGCGCTGGCCCGCAAGGCGGGTCAGGGGGCATTCTCACCCGGGCCGATGGTAATGGCGCTGTTGCGGGCCGAGAATGCCCATCCGGCCTGAGCCTATTTGTTGCAGTCGATCCAGCGCGACAGCAACTGCCGGTCGCGGAAGCATTCGTCGGGCACCGCCCGGCGCTTGATCCGGGCAAGCCGCTCGGCAAAGGCCACCTGTTTCGAACTGGGGCGGCCATCGTCGACCGGCGCGAGCCTGGCCTGGGTGTCGATCCAGTGGGACAGGCTGCGGCGATCCTGCTGCACCTCCCACGGCAGAAGGACACGATTCTTCAGCGCCAGTGCGCGGGCATAGGAAAGTTGACGCTCGGTCACGGGCAGGGCGAAGCTGGTCTGTTCCATCGGGCGATTCCCTTTGCAGTCCTTGCTCGAAGATATAGAACATAAAGAGAACATTTTCAAGTGGCCCCCGCGATGCCGCTGCACGCCCTTGACCTTGCCCCCGCCTGGCGCGATGCGGGGGCCAGCGGGTGCCGGATCGGAGACAGGATGCTGCGTCAGTTCTTTTCCTATTATCGCCCCTGGAAAATGCTCTTCTGGGTGGATTTCGGCTGCGCGGTGCTGTCGGGCCTTCTGGAGCTGGCCTTTCCGCTGGCGGTGCGGGGCTTCATCGACTTCCTGTTGCCCGCCGGGAACTGGAGCCTGACCCTGCTGGCCGCCGCGGCCCTGATGGTCATCTATCTGGTGAACACCGGGCTGATGGCGATCGTCACCTATTGGGGGCATATGCTGGGCATCAATATCGAGACCGAGATGCGCCGCCGCGCCTTCGACCATGTACAGAAACTGTCCTGGAGCTTCTTCGACCGTGAGCGCACCGGCCGCCTGGTCAGCCGGGTGACCCGCGACCTGGAAGAGATCGGCGAGGTCGCCCATCACGGCCCCGAGGATCTGTTCATCGCGGTGATGACCTTCATCGGCGCCTTCGCCCTGATGCTCTGGCTGCATCAGCCGATGGCGGTGATGACGGCGATCATCGTGCCGATGGCGGTGCTGATCGTCTCGGTCTACGGCGGGCGGATGACGGCCACCTGGCGGGCGATCTATTCCCGCGTCGCGAATTTCAACGTCCGGCTGGAAGAGAATGTCGGCGGCATCCGCGTCGTCCAGAGCTTCGGCAACGAGGCGCATGAGCGCGCCCGCTTCGCCACCGACAACGCCGCCTATCGCCAGACCAAGCTTGACGCCTATCGGATCATGGCGGCGAGCCAGGCGCTGAACTACATCGGCATGCGCGGGGTCCAGGTGCTGATCATGGTGGTGGGCGCGGGCTATGTGCTGGCGGGCGATCTGACTGCCGGGGGCTTCGTGGGCTTCCTGCTGCTGTCGGGCGTGTTCTTCCGCCCGCTGGAAAAGATCGCCGCCGTGCTTGAGACCTATCCCAAGGGCATCGCCGGCTTCCGCCGCTATCAGGAGCTTCTGGAGACCGAGCCCGATATCGCGGATGCGCCGGGGGCCGTGGTGGCGCCCCGCTTCTCGGGTGCGATCCGCTTCGATCATGTCGGCTTCGGCTATGATCCGGCGCGCCCGGTGTTGACAGATGTCAACTTCGAGACCCGCCCGGGCGAGACGCTGGCCTTCGTCGGCCCTTCGGGCGCGGGCAAGACCACGTTGCTGGCGCTGTTGCCGCGGTTCTATCAGCCGCTTTCGGGACGGATCACCATCGACGGCATGGATGTGCGGGGCTTCACGCTGGAAAGCCTGCGCCGCCAGATCGGCATCGTCAGCCAGGATGTCTATCTCTTCGGCGGCACTTTGCGCGAGAACATCGCCTATGGTCGGCTGGACGCGACCGAGGCCGAGATCCTTGCCGCCGCCGAGGCCGCGCAGCTTGGCGCGATGATCGCGCGCATGCCCGATGGGCTGGATACCGTTGTCGGCGAACGCGGCGTCATGCTGTCGGGCGGGCAGAAGCAGCGCGTCGCCATCGCGCGGGTGTTCCTGAAGAATCCGCCGATCCTGATCCTGGACGAGGCGACATCGGCGCTCGACACCGAAACCGAGCGCGAGATCCAGGCCGCGCTGGAGCGTCTCGCCTCGGGGCGCACCACGCTGGTCATCGCCCACCGGCTGGCCACAATCCGCGATGCTGACCGCATCGTGGTCATGGAAAACGGCCGTATCACCGAAACCGGCACCCATGCGGAACTCGCGGCCTCGGGCGGGCGCTATGCCAGGCTTTCGGCCGCCTGACGCCAAAAAACGTATTGCAGAAACATATTACGCCCTACCTGCGCGACGCTCCGGCAAAAAAACTGAACTGATGAGTTGATTTTTGCCGGAAAGCCGGGCAGGCAGGGCGGAACAAAGCGCGCCCGAAACCCATCGGGCGGACAACAACTGCGACCCGCACCTTCGGAGTAAACGATGTTCAAGCGGCTTTTCATCGCCATCATCCTTCTTGGCCTCGTGGTGGGGGGAATCGTCTGGTTCAAGTATTTCCGCGACGAGATGATCGCGCAGATCCTGGGCGGCATGACCCCCGCGCCGGTTCCGGTCAACACCGAGACCGTGGACCCGATCACCTGGGAGCCGGGGATCGACGCCATCGGCACCTCGCTTTCGGCGCGCGGCGTCGATCTCGCCATCGAATCCGGCGGGCTGGTGCGCGACATCCTCTTCGCCGCCAATGACGAGGTGACCCAGGGCCAGCATCTGGTCCAGATCGACGACGACAGCGAAAAAGCCTCGCTCGCCGCCGCCGAGGCCGCGCTCAGCGTGGCCCAGGCCGAGGCGCGCCGCGCGACCACGCTGACCGAACGCGGGGTAGGGGCGGCGACCACGCTGGAAACCGCCGAGGCCCAGGTCGAAAGCGCCCGTGCCCAGGTGGCCCAGGTGCAGACCGCGCTGGATGCCAAGGAGCTGGTGGCGCCCTTCGAAGGCGTGATCGGTATCCCGCAGATCGAGGTCGGCCAGTGGGTCTCCCCCGGGACGATCTATGCCACGCTGCAGGACCTGAGCACGATGCGCGTCGATTTCGCCGTGCCCGAACAGCAGATGGCCAGCCTGGTCCTGGGCGGTGTCGTCACCGTCGCCTCGGAAGTGGACGATTTCTCGGCCAGCGGCCGGATCATCGCCATCGAGCCGCGCGTCGATGCCAATTCGCGCATGGTCTCGGTCCGGGCCGTGGTCGAGAACCCCTCGGGCCGCCTGCTGCCCGGCCAGTTCCTGCGCGTGCGCATCGCGCTGCCGGTGGAAGAGAATGTGATCGCGGTGCCGCAAACCGCCGTCACCTCCTCGCTTTACGGCGATACGATCTATGTCCTGCGCGGCGAGGACGATGCGCTGACGGTCGAGCAGGTCTTCGTCACCCTCGGCCGGCGCTCGGGCGGGCGGATCGAGGTGGTCGAGGGCATCGAGGGCGGCGACCGGATCGTCACCTCGGGCCAGAACCGCCTGACCTCGGGCGCCAGGGTGGTCATCGACAATTCGGTGGCGCTTGACGCCGCCCTTGGCGAATAAGGGTTCCCTGCGATGAACTTCTCGGAAATCTTCATCCGCCGCCCGGTGCTGTCCACGGTCACCGCCGCGCTGATCCTGTTCCTGGGGCTTGCCGCGCTTTTGAACCTGCCGGTGCGGCAATACCCGGAAGTCGACGAAACCGTGGTGACCATCACCACGGTCTATCCCGGCGCCGCGCCGGATCTGATCCAGGGCTTCATCACCTCTCCCATCGCGGCGGCGGTCTCGACCACCGAGGATGTGGATTACGTCACCACGCAGTCGCGGCCCTCGGCCTCGGTGGTGACGGTGCAGATGAAGCTGGGCGCCGATCCCGACATCGCGCTGACCGAGGTCATGTCCAAGGTCCAGCAGGTGCGCGGCCAATTGCCCAGCGATGCCGAGGATCCGGTCATCGTCAAGGGCACCGGGATGACCTTCGCGCTGATGTATCTGGCGGTGCAGAACCCCAACATGACGCCCGAGCAGCTTACCGAATATCTGGAGCGCGTGGTCAAGCCCCGCGTCACCAATATCGACGGCGTGGCGAATATGGAGATCATGGGCGCCGCGGAATATGCGATGCGGATCTGGCTGGATCCGCTGCAGATGTCCGCGCGCGGCGTGACCGCGACCGAGGTTCTGGCCGCGATCCGGTCCTCGAACTTCCTTTCCGCGCCGGGCAAGACCGAAAACGACTATTTCGTCTATTCGCTGACGCTGGAATCCACCGTGCAATCGGCCGAGGCCTTCGGCGCGCTGCCGCTGGTGCAGGGCACGAACGGCACGGTGCGGCTGCGCGACGTGGCGCGGATCGAGCTTGCCTCCGGCTCGACCGATGCGATCGTGACCTTCGCGGGCCAGCCCGGCACCTTCATCGGCATCGTGCCCGCCCCGGGCGAGAACCAGCTCGACGTCGCCTCCAACGTGCTGGAGGCTCTGCCGGGCCTGGGTGAGACGCTGCCGCGCGGCATGACGATCACCCTGGTCTACGATTCGACCGAGACGATCTCGGCCTCGATCTCGGAGGTGTTCAAGACCATCGCCGAGGCCGTGGCCATCGTGGTCGTGGTCATCCTGCTGTTCCTCGGCTCGTTCCGCTCGGTGCTGATGCCCATCGTCACCATTCCGCTGTCGCTGATCGGCGTCTGCACGGTCATGCTGGCGCTTGGCTATTCGATCAACCTTCTGACGCTTCTGGCCATGGTGCTGGCCATCGGGCTGGTGGTGGACGACGCCATCGTCGTGGTGGAAAACATCCACCGCCATATCGACGAGGGTCTGTCGCCTGCCCGCGCCGCCATCGTCGGCATGAAGGAAATCACCGGGCCGGTGATCGCGATGACCATCACCCTGGCCGCCGTTCTGGCGCCGCTGGCCTTCACCGGCGGGTTGACCGGGGCGCTGTTCGCCGAATTCGCGCTGACGCTGGCGGGATCGGTGATCATCTCGGGGATCGTGGCGCTGACCATCACCCCCACCATGTCGGCGGGGCTGCTGAGCCATGACGCGCCGGGCCGGTTCCAGCGCATCGTCGACAAGGTGCTGAACGGGGTCTCCAACTGGTATGAGCGGCGGGTGTCCTCCTCGCTCGACTACCGGCCGGTCACCATGCTCATGGTGGTGTCGCTGCTTGGCGCGACCGGATTCATGTTCATGAATACCTCGTCCGAGCTTGCCCCGGATGAGGATCAGGGCGCGCTTTTCGCCATCCTGAACGCGCCGCGTTACGCCAGCCTGGACTATACCGACGCCTTCACCGCCGAGATCGGCCGCCGCACCGCCCATCTCGATGAGGTCGAGACCTCGTTCTCGGTCGCCGGCATGGGCGGGGCCAGCAGCACCGGCTTCTATATCTGGGCGCTGAAGGACTGGGGCGATCGTACCCGCAGCCAGGCCGAGATCCAGGCCGAGATCCAGTCCACGCTGGACAATTCGCCCGGCCTTCAGGGCTATGTCTTCGCGCCGCCCTCGCTGCCCGGCGCGGGCGGGGGGCTGCCGATCTCGATGGTGCTGCAATCTATCCACACCCCAGACCGGGTGTTCGAGATCGCCGAAGAGATTCGGATGAAGGCGCTGCAATCGGGCATGTTCATCGTGGTCCAGAACAGCCTGGCCTTCGACGCGCCGCAGGTCCGCATCACCATCGACCGCGACCGCGCGGCCGAGCTTGGCGTGGCGGTTTCGGATATCGGCTCGACGCTGGGGATCCTGGTCGGCGGCGGCGCGGTGGCACAGTTCGACCGCGATTCGAACAGCTACGACGTGATCACCCAGGTCCCCGACGAATGGCGCAACAACCCCGAGCGGCTGGGGGAGTTCTTCGTCCGCGCCGCCTCGGGCCAGATGGTGCCGCTGTCTTCGGTGGTCACGCTGAACCCCGAGGTCACCGCCGCCTCGATCGAGCAGTTCAACCAGCTCAACGCCGCCACGCTGTCGGCGATGCCGATGCCCGGGCTTTCGACCGGCGTCGCGCTGGCCGAGCTGGAGCGTATCGCGGCCGAGATCCTGCCCGACGGCTTCTTCGTCGATTTCTCGGGCCAGTCGCGGCTTGAGAAATCCGAGGGCAATACGATCCTTCTGGCCTTTGGCGCCGCGCTGGTGGTGATCTATCTGGTGCTGGCGGCGCAGTTCGAAAGCTTCCGCGATCCGTTCATCATCATGATGTCGGTGCCGCTTTCGATCTTCGGCGCGATGCTGCCGCTGTATCTGGGGGCCAGCACGCTGAACATCTACACCCAGGTGGGCCTGATCACGCTGATCGGGCTGATCACCAAACACGGCATCCTGATGGTGGAGTTCGCCAACCAGCAGCGCGAGGAACACAATCTGTCGCGCCGCAATGCCATCGTGGCGGCGGCCAAGGTGCGGCTGCGGCCGATCCTGATGACCACCGCCGCCATGGCGCTGGCGGTGGTGCCGCTGATCATCGCGCAGGGCGCGGGGGCGGCGGCGCGGCAGGCCATGGGGCTGGTGATCTTCATGGGGCTGATCATCGGCACGATGTTCACCTTGTTCGTGGTGCCGATGTTCTACACGCTGATCTCGCGCTCGGACGCCTCCTACATCCTGCACAAGCGCGAGGTGGAGAAGAAGTTCGGCCCGGCGAGTTCCTCGCATGTCTAGGGCGCAAGCCGCCTGAGGCCTCTTGCGAGAGGTTGCGATCGAATGGGGCGGTCCGGGTTCCGGGCCGCCCTTTCTCAACCGGAGGGGGGGGCGGCGGCGAGTCCGGGCGGGATCTCGACCAGGACCCGGTTCCGGCCCTCGGCCTTGGCGCGGTAGAGCATGGCGTCGGCGCGGGCCAGCAGTTCCGCGGCCTCAAGCCCCGGCACCGCCACAAGCGCCGCGCCGCCGCCGCTGAGCGTGACCCGCCCCGAGGTGGGCGAGGCGGCATGGGGCAGGTCCGCCGCCTCGACCGCGCGGCGCGCCTCTTCCATCACCGGGGCCAGATCGCGCCAATCCTCGGTCAGCAGGACGAATTCCTCGCCGCCGTAGCGCGCCACCAGATCGCCCGCGCGCCGGGCATGGCCGCCCAGGATCGCCGCCACCCGGCGCAGCGTCTGGTCGCCCGCGCCGTGGCCGTAATGATCGTTGAACAGCTTGAAATGGTCGATGTCGAACAGCCCGACCGCCAGCGCCTCGGACCGCCGGGTCGCGCGGCGCAGCGCGCGGTCCAGCGCGGTGTCGAAGGTGCGGCGGTTGGCCAGCCCGGTCAGCCCGTCATTGGCCGCCAGATCCGCCAGCAGTCGGCGCTGCATCTCAAGCCGCAGATGGGCGAAGACCCGGGCGCGGACGATGGCGGGATGGATCGGCTTTTGCACATAATCGGCGGCGCCGAGCGCGAGCCCCCGTTCTTCGTCGACCTCTTCCGACAGGCTGGTGATGAAGATCACCGGCGTATAGGCCAGCCTTTCGATCATCTTCATGCGCGAGAGCACTTCATAGCCGCTCATCCCCGCCATCGAGACGTCGAGCAGGACCAGGTGGATGTCCTCGCGCTCCATCAGTTGCAGGGCCGAGGGACCGTCGCGCGCCATCAGGATCCGGCAATCCAGCCCGAGGAGATCGGCAAGAAGGCCGCGGGTCAGCCTGTCGTCGTCGACGATCAGGATCGTCGGCGTGGCGGTGGCGGCGGTGCTCATGCCCGGGGACCCTTGTCGTCGGTTTCCGGCGTGTCCGGCTCTGGCGCGACGAGGCTCAGCAGCAGTTCCCGGACCGCCTCGGTGTCGAGATCGTCGAACCTGTCGATGGCGTCCCGGGCCAGGCCCTGGCAGGCGCCGTCCAACCCCTCGGCCAACCGCTGCAACAATGCGCGCGCCGCCAGGTCGCCATTGGCGATCAGCGGAAGCGCGCGCCGGACCAGATCTTCCACCGCCTCGGGGGGCAGGGCGGTCGCGCCCGCCGTCCCGGCTAGCGGCGTGTCGAGCGCGAGGGCGAGGGCGAGCGTGTGGGCCCGGGCAAGGCAGCTCTCCATCTGCGCGGGCAGGTCGGCGCCCGCCTCGATGGCTCCGGCCAGATCGCCCGCGCGGGCGCGGGTCTCGACCTCGGCGGTGCGGGCCAGCAGCGCGGCCTCGTCCAGATAGCCGACCACGCCCCGGATGCGATGGACGAAATCGGCCAGCCCGGCGGCATCGTCCGCCGCGACCTGCGCCTGCCAACCCGCGACCATATCGGCGTGATCGGCCAGAAAGCCGGTCACGAAGCGGCCCAGCCGGTCCCTGGAGCCGCCGAAGCGGCGCAAGAGCCCGGCCGGGATCGCCGGGTCTTCCTCAGGCGCGGTGCCTTCCTCGGCGCCAGGCGCCGGGGCGGTGCCGCCAAGGAAGGCGGCCAGCATGCGATACATCGCCTGTTCGTCGATCGGCTTGGTCAGATGGCCCGACATGCCCGCCGCGCGGCTGGCCGCCTCATCCTCGACCCGGGCCTGGGCGGTCAGGGCGATCACCGGCAGATCCCGCCATTGCGGCTGGCGGCGGATTTCCCGGATCGCCTCAAGCCCGCTCATCTGCGGCATGTGGACATCCATCAGCACGGCGTCGAACGGCTCTTCCCGCAACCGGGCGATGGCGTCGCGCCCGTTCACGGCCGTCGCCACCCGGATGCCGACGATGTCGAGGAAATCGCGTGCGACCTCGCGGTTGAGGGCATTGTCGTCGACCACCAGCACCCGCCGCCCGGCAAGCACGTGGGCGAAATCGGCCTCGCCGCCCGAGGGGGCCGGGCTGGCGCGCCCTGCCTCGGGCGCGGGCGGGGCCAGGGACAAGGTGTCGAGGATGGTGTTGAAGATTACCGATTGGGTGACCGGCTTGAGCAGCACGCCCTGAAGGTTCATCCCCTCGGCCTCGGACAGGACGAGCTGGTGGCCATGCGCCGTCACCATGAGCACCGCGGGCATGTGTTTCAGCCGGTGGTCGGCGCGGATATGGCGGGCGAGTTCCAGCCCGTCCATCCCCGGCATCCGCCAGTCGAGGAAGACGATGTCATAGGGGCTGCCCGCGCTTTCGCATTGTCGCAGCAGTTCCAGCGCCTCGTCGCCGCTTGCCGCCGTACCGGCCTTGAGGCCAAAGCCCCCGACCATGTCGCGCAGGGCCGTCCGGGCGGTGGCATTGTCGTCCACGATCAGCGCCCGCGCGGATTTCAGCCCCGAGGCCAGGGCGGCATGGGCCGGGCAGGGGGCGGCGCCCCCCTGGTCCGCCCCCGCGTCCCCGAGCCGGGTGCCGAAGACGGCGGTGAAGGTGAAGGTGCTGCCCGCGCCGGGGGCGCTTTCCACCCCGATCGTGCCGCCCATCCGTTCCACCAGGCGGCGCGAGATCGCCAGCCCCAGCCCGGTGCCGCCATAGAGCCGCGCGGTTTCGGCATCGGCCTGGGCGAAGGGCTGGAACAGGCCCGCGATCTGTCCCGCGCTCATCCCGATGCCGCTGTCGCGGACCGAGAATTGTAGCCGGATCCGGTCGCGCTTCGGCCCGGACCCCGGCGCCGGACGGATCGAGACCAGGATGTCTCCCCGCGCGGTGAACTTGATCGCATTGCCGACCAGGTTGGTCAGCACCTGACCCAGCCGCAGCGAATCGCCCATCACGGTCCGGGGCAGGCCGGGGGCCATGTCGAAGGCCAGCTCAAGCCCCTTTTCCTCGGCCCGCAGCGCGGTGACGGCGGCCACGGTTTCCAGCACCTGCTCCAGCCGGAAGGGGGCCTGTTCCAGCTCCAGCCCGCCGGCCTCGATCTTGGAGAAATCGAGGATGTCGTTGATGATCCCCAGAAGGACATTCGCGGAATCGTTGATCTTTTCCAGATAGTTGCGTTGGCGCGGATCCAGTTCGGTCTTCAGCGCCAGCCGCGACATGCCGATGACGGAATTCATCGGCGTGCGGATCTCATGGCTCATGGTGGCCAGGAAATCGCCCTTGGCGCGTTCGGCGGTCTCGGCGGCGCGCTTGGCTGCGCGCAGGGCCTCGGCCGCCTCATAGGCGGGGGTCACGTCGAGGAAGATCCCGTCCCAGCCCCGGCCCCTTTCGGTCGCGCGCGGCGCCGAGCGGATCTGAAGCCAGATGATCCTTCCATCGGGCTTGATCAGCCGGAAATCACATTCGAAATTGGTATTCGTATCGCTGGAGCGGCGCGAGGTTTCGAAATAATGGTCGAGATCGTCGGGGTGGATGGCGTTGATCATCAGCGCGGGCTCGGCCATCAGCGCCTCGGCGGAAATGCCGATCAACTCCTCGATTCCGCCGCTGATATAGGAAAAGCGCATGGTGTCGCGGGTGATTTCGCCACCGTCGCGGCCCAGATCGGCGGTCAGATATTCCAGCCGGTAGAGGACGCCGTTGGGCAGGCTGTCGGCGATGGCCTCCATACGGGCGCGGGCATCCTCGCGTTCGGTGGTGTCCTGCATCAGCCCGGCGACGCCGGTGATGGCGCCGGTGGCATCGCGGATCGCCTCGCCGCGCAGCCAGATCGGGAAGTTGCGGCCGTCCCGTCCATGGAAGCGGCCGGAGAAGGCATGGGACTGGCCGGTCGCGAGGCAATCCTGCAAGGCCTCGATCGCGCGGCGGAAGGTTTCCGCGTCGAGGAGTTCGGCCAGTTCGGCCGGGCTGGGCGAGGGGTCGTCCTCTCTCAGCCCGGCAAGCTCGCGCATGGTGCGCGAAAGGGTGAAGGTGCGGCTCTGCGGCTCGAACACCCAACTGCCGATCCGGGCCAGCCGCTCGGCCTGTTCCAGCCGGGTCAGGCTTTCGCGGGTCATCCGCTCGGCCTGGCGGCTGTCGGCGATGCGGCAACGCATGGCCTGTTCGGCGACGTCGAGGCTGCGGCGCAGGGTTTCGAATTCGGTGATCGCGGATCGGGGCAGGTCGGCCTGCCTGCGCCCGCCTGCGCAGGTTTCCGTTGTATTGCCACGGGTTGCGGCATCGGCGGGGCGATCTTCGGCAATTGAGGGCGCCTCGCCTTCCGCGATGCGTCCGGCCCGGGCCACCAGGCCCCGGATCGGGCGCAAGACCTGGCGCGCGATCAGAAGCGACAGGCCGAGGCCGAAGAGAACGGTCGCCGCAGAGGCGAGGATCATCACCCGCAGCGGCTGTTGCCAGCCCGCGTCGAAGATCGCGACCGGCTCGCCGACAACGACGGTCCAGCCCGGGGTGTCGGGGATTTGCTGAAAGGCCGTGACCATGCGCTCGCCCTCCAGCGTGGCGGCGAGGAAGCTGCCGCCGGGCTGGCCGATCCCCTGCAGCCGGTCCCAGTCGGCCACCCTTTGCCCGATCCGGTTCGCGCCGTCGCGCGAGCGGGCCAGAAGCCGCCCGTTGCCATCGGTGATCGCCAGCAGCATCTCGCTTCGGTCCGGCCCGCGCCGGTCGAAGGCGCGCACCAGTTCCGAGGCCGGGATACGCAGCACCACCACCGATTCATCCACTGGGCCCCCGTTGGCCTTGGCGCTTCTGGCGGCAATGGCGATCCTGTCGCCCGGGCCCGCATCGGCCCCGTCGCCTTCGGCGAGAAGGTTCGAGATCTGCGGGGATTCGCCCCGGGCCACCCGGCGGATCAGGGCGGCGAGTTCCGGCCCGAGCCGCTGGTCGAGCCCGGGATCCTGCGGATCATGGCTGGAGATGTCGAGCGTGCTCGCCCCGCCCGAGGCCGTCAAACCGGCCAGGTGGCGTTCCGTCGCCGCCAGTTCGCTGGCGGTGGATTGCGCCAGAACCATCGCGGTTTCGCGCAGGGCCTGCGTCGCCATCTCGCGGTAGGATTGCCCGGCATGGATCAGCGTGATTGCGGTCACCCCCAGCGTCGGCAGGATGACCAGCAGCAGCGCGACGGTCAGCGCCGTCCGCAGCGAATAGCTGCCCGAGAGCATTCCGGGTTTGGGCGACATCTAGCCTGACCGCATCAAGGGCGCGCGGGCGCCGGTTCGATGGCCTTGCTAGCAGGACAGTCTTTCGGACAGGTGAATAGCCAAAATTTTCAGGAAAAGCCGACTATTATCTCGCCATCGCCGCCAGGGCAAGCAGCGCCGGAAGGAGGTGTGTCCTTGCGGGCGCCAGGGCGGAAAGGCCTTCGGAAAACCACGAGGCGGCCTTGCTTGAGCGGAAAAAGATCATACTGGCGAAGTCCCTGGCTTCGGCGGGTGCTGCGGATCCGGTTGTCCGAGGGGCCCGTCCGGCTGTTCACATCCGGGTTACCTTTATCGAAGCGCCCCAAGAGGGCAAGAGCCCGCGCGGGCCTTGCCGCGCCGCTCCCGGGGAAGTTACCGCAGCGCAGTTGTTGACGGGCCAGCAACCAGGCCCCCGCAACCAGGCCCCCGCTTCCGGGGTGATCTGCGTCCCGAGGTGGCGCCGCCGCCCGTGGTTTGGGTCCATTGTGCTTCCGATGGTTGTCGGAGGCCGATCGCGGGATGCTGATCGTGGAGATCGAGCCGCTGAAGGCGCCATTGGTTCGAGCCCGACGGCGAGGCGCAAAGATCAGGCGGCTACATTTACCGAGGGCGGGGGGATCAAGACGATCTGCCGCGGCCAGAAGCGGTCGCAGCTCGACGCGCATTGCGCCACTGGTTCGAGCGATGCGCCGAAGGGTGCGGAAGGTGATCCGCGCCGGGATTACCGCGTTCACCTATACCCGGCCCGTGCAGCCGCGCCCGAAGCTGGGTGCCTGGGCGGGGGAGCTGAACCGGCTGCTTGAGGTCAACGCCGCGCGGGCCAGCCGGGAGCGGCAGTCCTTGGCACAGATCGACGAGGAACCGAGCGGGCTCGGCTATGGGGGCGGATATGACGCGGTGCGCCGCAATGCCTCGAACCGGGCGCGCAATCAGGGGCCCGGCGCTTCTGCCGCCTTCGCGCCCCTGCGCTTTGCGCGCGGCGAAGCCTGCCAGTTCGACTGGAGCCACGAGGTTGTCGTGATCGATGGGGCGCGCACCATCAAGGCGGCCCATGTTCGCCTGTGCCGCAGCCGGACGTTCTTCGTCCGGGCCGATCCTCGTGCGACGCAGGAGCCTCGGCCATCGGGCTCGGAGCGATGGCGCCGCGCGGGCTTCGATGTTCGACGCCCACGACAGGGCCTTCGCCTTCTTCAAGGGCACCCATCACGGCCCTTGGCCATCGGGCTCGAACCGATGGCGCCGCGATGGCTCGACGTCGAGACCGGAAACGACAGCCGGCGTATCGAAACACGAGCCTGAACGCGCTGCGAAACGCAGGCCCCCGTCGGCTGCGCCAGTTGCAAAGCTACGCCGCCACCGGCCTGCTCACCCGGGCGCCAGAGGCCGAACTTTGGGCCCCCGATCAGGGGGCGCCATTCAATGACGATTGACACCTTACCTGCCTGAGTAGGCCGCAGGATCAGGCGGGTGGCACAGAGCCCCCCCTCGGGCAGGGACCGCAGGCCGAGCGCGGTCCTGAGCGAGGTGAGCGCGAGCGCGACCTGCTGCGCCACCGGACAATGCGGCTGCGCCAGCAGGATGAAGGCGGGGAAGGGCGCGCCCGTCCCCCGCGCGGGGGCGGCGGCGGGGGGACCGGCGCTTGGGCGGGCTGGTGTCCTGTCACGCCTTTTCCCCGGCTGGCATCCGCACGCGGCCCGCGCGTCGCGGGGCTGGCCCCAAGGCTGGTACGGCCGGGCATGAAAAACGATAGGGCAGGACGTGTTTTTTGCCCGCCGCCCGGAGAAGCCTTTCGCGCCCAGGGGCCCCCGGGGGAAGGAAATCACCGCCGGGGCGATTCGGGGCCCCCGGCGAAGCAAAGGGCCGGAGGCGATGCCCCCGGCCCTTCGGTCCCGGTCCTGGCCGCGCCTATTCGACCAAGGGCAGGATCTGTTCGATGCTCTTCTTGGCATCGCCATAGAACATGCGGGTGTTTTCCTTGTAGAACAGCGGGTTCTCGATCCCGGAATAGCCGGTGCCCTGGCCGCGCTTCGACACGAACACCTGCTTGGCCTTCCAGACCTCCAGCACCGGCATGCCGGCGATGGGGGAATTGGGATCCTCTTGCGCCGCCGGGTTCACGATGTCGTTCGAGCCGATGACGATCACCACGTCGGTTTCGGGGAAATCGCCGTTGATCTCGTCCATCTCCAGCACGATGTCGTAAGGCACCCGCGCCTCGGCCAGCAGCACGTTCATATGGCCGGGCAGGCGGCCCGCGACCGGGTGGATGGCGAAGCGCACCTCCTTGCCCCTGGCGCGCAGGCGCCGGGTCAGCTCGCTGACCGATTGCTGGGCCTGGGCCACGGCCATGCCGTAGCCGGGCACGATGACGATGCTGTCGGCCTCGTTCAGGGCCGCGGCCACGCCTTCGGCGTCGATGGCCACCTGCTCGCCGGTGATCTCCATCGCCGGGCCGCCGGTGGCGCCGAAGCCGCCGAAGATGACCGAGACGAAGGAGCGGTTCATCGCCTTGCACATGATATAGCTGAGGATCGCGCCGGACGAGCCGACCAGCGCCCCCACCACGATCAGGAGGTCATTGCCCAGGCTGAAGCCGATCGCCGCCGCCGCCCAGCCGGAATAGCTGTTCAGCATCGACACCACGACCGGCATGTCGGCACCGCCGATGCCCATGATCAGGTGATAGCCGATGAACAGCGCCAGCAGGGTCATCGCCAGCAGCGCCAGCGTCGAGCCGGAATTCAGGTAGACGATCAGCAACAGCACCGACAGGCCCGCCGCCCCCGCGTTCAGCAGATGGCCGCCGGGCAGCTTTTTCGCCTTGCCGTCGACCTTGCCCGCGAGTTTGCCGAAGGCGATCACCGAGCCGGTGAAGGTCACCGCGCCGATGAAGACGCCCAGGAAGGTCTCGACCCGCAGGATCGAGATCTCGACCGGGGTCTTGTGCGCGACCAGCGCGGCAAAGCCGGTCAGCGCCGCGCGCGCGGGCGCGTCCATCCCGGCGATGCGGGTGATCTCGACATGGGTGCCAAGGCCGATGAACACCGCCGCAAGCCCGACAAGGCTGTGCATCGCGGCGACAAGCTGCGGCATCTCGGTCATCTGGACGCGCTGCGCGACGAACAGGCCGCCCGCGCCGCCGATGGCGATCAGGATCGCCGACAACAGCCACAGGCCCGAGCCGGGCCCGGCCAGCGTCGCCGCCACCGCAAGCGCCATGCCCACGATGCCATACCAGACCGCGCGCTTGGCGCTTTCCTGGCCCGAAAGCCCCCCCAGCGAGAGGATGAAGAGGACAGCCGCCACCACATAGGCGGCAATGGTGAAACCGTATTCCATTCGCCCCGTCCCTTCTTACGACTTGCGGAACATGGCCAGCATGCGCCGGGTGACCATGAAACCGCCGAAGATGTTGATCCCGGCCATGAAGACCGAAAGTGCCGCCAGGAGGATCACCAGCCACGAGCCCGAGCCGATCTGCATCAGCGCGCCCAGGATGATGATCGAGGAAATCGCATTGGTGATCGCCATCAGCGGCGTGTGCAGCGAATGCGACACGTTCCAGATCACCTGGAAGCCGACGAAGCACGACAGCACGAAGACGATGAAATGCGACATGAACGAGGGCGGCGCCACCAGCCCGACCAGAAGCACCAGCGCCCCCGCGCCCCCCAGAAGCGCGACCTGGTTGACGGTCTGCTTGCGGAATGCGGCGGCCTCGGCCGCGCGGCGCTCTTCGGGGGTGGGCTCCTTGACCTTCTCCTTCGGCTTCGCGGCGGCGATGGCCTGGACCTTGGGCGGCGGCGGCGGATAGGTGATCTCGCCCGCCCTGGTCACGGTCGCGCCCCGGATCACGTCGTCCTCCATGTCGTGAAGGATCACGCCGTCCTTGGCGGGGGTCAGATCGGCCAGCATGTGGCGGATGTTGCTGGCGTAGAGGTTCGAGGCCTGGGTCGCCATGCGCGAGGGGAAGTCGGTATAGCCGACGATGGTCACGCCATTGTCGGTGACGATCCTTTGGTCCGGCACGGTCAGGTCGCAATTGCCGCCGCGCTCGGCCGCGAGGTCGACGATGACCGAGCCGCGCTTCATCGCCGCGACCATGTCCTCGGTCCACAGCTTGGGGGCCGGGCGGCCGGGGATCAGCGCGGTGGTGATGACGATATCCACCTCGGGCGCGAGTTCGCGGAACTTCTTGAGCTGCGCCTCGCGGAATTCCGGGCTGGAGGGGGCGGCATAGCCCCCCGTCGCGGCGCCGTCGGTCTGGGTCTCGTTGAAGTCGAGATAGACGAATTCGGCGCCCATGCTCTCGATCTGCTCGGCCACTTCGGGGCGCACGTCGAAGGCATAGGTGATCGCGCCCAGGGACACGCTGGCGCCGATGGCGGCCAGGCCCGCCACGCCCGCGCCGACGACAAGCACCTTGGCCGGGGGCACCTTGCCCGCCGCCGTGACCTGCCCGGTCAGGAAGCGGGGGAAGTTGTTCGCCGCCTCGATCACCGCGCGGTAGCCCGCAAGGTTCGCCATCGACGACAGCGCATCCATCTTCTGCGCGCGCGAGATGCGGGGCACCATGTCCATGGCGATCACGTCGATGCCGCGCGCGCGGGCCTGTTCCAGCAGATCGGCATTCTGGGCCGGCCAGAAGAACGAAACCAGCGTCTGGCCCGGGCGCATCGCCTCGATCTCGGCGGGTTCGGGCGGGCGGACCTTGACGATGACATCCGAGGCCGCGACCACCGCCGCCGCATCGGCCAGCACCTCGACCCCGGCGGCGGCATAGGCGGCGTCGGTAAAGCCCGCCGCCGCGCCCGCGCCCGCGGCGATCACGCTGCCATGCCCCAGTTTCGCCAGTTGCAGGGCGGAGTCCGGCGTCAGGCCGACGCGCGCCTCTCCTGCATGGGTTTCCGCATATGAACCGATCTTCATCCCGTCCCTCCGCTTCAAGTCAGGGGGTTGCCGTTGCCGTTGCCTGCCGTTTCAGCGAAAGCGCAGGTTGTTCCTGTTCAGATCCGCAACCGAAGTCGCGCCCATAAGGCGCATGTCACGAATGATCTCGGCCTTCAACTGGCCAAGCGCGCGTTCGATGCCCGCCTGTCCGGCCGCGGCCAGCGCAAACAGGTAGAACCGTCCCAGCCCGACCGCCTTGGCGCCCAGCGACAGCGCCTTGAGCACATGGGTCCCGCGCTGCACGCCCCCGTCCATCAGCACGTCGAGCCGGTCGCCGACAGCCTGCACCACCTCGTCGAGCTGGTCGAAGCCGGTGCGAGAGCCGTCGAGCTGGCGCCCGCCATGGTTCGACAGCACGATGCCCGAGCAGCCGATCTCGGCGGCGCGGCGGGCGTCCTCGGTGCTCATCACGCCCTTGAGGCAGAATTCCCCGCCCCAGTCCTGCGCCATCCGGGCCACATCGTCCCAGTTCATCGACGGGTCGAGCATTTCGGTGAAATAGCGCCCGATGGTCAGGCTGTCGCCCTTCATGTCGATATGGGCGTCAAGCTGCGGCAGGCTGAATTTCTCATGGGTGACGTAGTTGATCCCCCACATCGGCTTCATGGCGAATTGCGCGATCCCGCCGGGGGTCAGCCGGAAGGGGATGGAAAAGCCGGTGCGCAGGTCGCGCTCGCGGTTGCCGCCGGTGATGCTGTCAACGGTCAGCATCATCACCTTGATCCCGGCCTCGCGCGCGGTTTCCATCATGGCGCGGTTCAGGCCGCGATCCTTGTGGAAATAGAACTGATAGACCTGGGGCGTGGCATGTTTGCGCGCCAGCTCGGCCATCGAGACGGTGCCCAGGGACGAGCAGCCGAACATCGTGCCATAGGCCTCGGCGGCGGCGGCGGTGGCGCGCTCGCCCTGGTGGTGGAACAGCCGCTGCAGGGCCGTGGGCGAGAGATAGACCGGCAGCGCCAGCTTCTGCCCCATCACGGTGACCGAAAGATCCACCTCCGAGACGCCGCGCAGCACGTTGGGCACCAGATCGACCGTCTCGAAGGCGGCGGTGTTGCGCCTGAGCGTCACCTCGTCGTCGGCGGCGCCGTCGATATAGTTGAAGATCGGCCCCGGCAGGCGGCGCCGGGCCAGCCTGCGAAAATCGTGGAAGTTGTGGCAGTCCGTCAGTCGCATGGCCGGTCCTCCTCCTGTCATGCGGGAGGGCGCGGGTCCCCCGCCGCGCCGTATCCCGAAGCTTTCGCGTCGTCGCGCGTGCTTTTGCGTTTCTCTTCCACGCGCGCCGCCTCAGGTCAACAAGGCAACTGCGGGGAGAGGGCGATGACCGCGGCACGCCATGAAAAAGGGCGCCCGGGGGGCGCCCTTTCGTGGTCGCAGGTCCGGTCCGGCTCAGAACCGGGTGGTCAGGCCCAGCCAGGCGCGGCGGCCCTCGATGGTGTTGTTGTAGTCGGTCGCCACCTCGGTCGTCTTGTCGAGCAGGTTGTAGATCGCGACATTCATCGAGACCTTGTCGCTGATCGCATAGTTCGCGCCGACGTCCACGGTGGTATAGGCACCGTATTTGCGCCCGCGGACCACTCCGGCCGCGTCATAGACCGGCGTCCCGTTGGTGCCCGTGCGCAGCCCGGCGTTGATCTCGGTGCCGTGGTAGTTCACCGCCAGCCACGAGGACAGCTCCTCGACCGGGGTGTCCCAGTCGAAGCGCAGGCTGGCCATGTGCTGGGGCGTGCGCGCCAGCGGCAGGCCCGCGTAATCGCCGCTCTTCTGCTCGGAATCGGTATAGGTGTAGTTCGCCGCCAGTTGCAGACTGTCGCTCAACTGCCAGTCGAGCGTCAGCTCCAGCCCCGAGATCGTCGCGCGCGAGACGTTGCGGTTATACCAGATGTAGTAGGGGAAGGTCGATCCCGCATTCGGGCCCGCGCCGGGATATTCCGGGCCGGTCCAGAATTCGTTGGTGCGGTAGTTCTCGATCTTGTCCTTGAACTTGGTGTGGAACAGCGTCGCGCCGAACTGCATCGTGCCGGTGTCGTAAAGCGCGGCAAGCTCGAAGCTGGTCGAGGTTTCGGGCTTCAGGTCCGGGTCGGCGATGATCACGCCGCAGGACGGAGGCGAGTTCGACGAGCAGGCGCTGCCGCCGGTGGTATAGGCATAGCCCGGGGTGATGGCGCGGATGTCGGGCGCGCGGAAGCCGGTCGAGACGCCGCCCTTGATGGTCAGCGAATCCGTCGCGTCCCAGACCCCGTAAAGCCGCGGGGTGAAGTGGCCGTCGTATTCCTCGTGATCGTTGTAGCGCAGGCCCAGGGTCAGCGCGAAATCGTCGCGCAGACGCCATTCGTCCTCGACGAACAGCGCCCATTGGTCGTTCGAGAATTCGTAATCCACCTCGTCGCGCAGGCCAGGGTTCTGGTCGACCAGCTTGGTGCGGTGGAACTGGCCGCCGAAGGTCACGTTGTGCTGGCTGTCGGCGCCGTATTGGGTGTTCAGCTTGAAGTCCAGGACGGTGTTGGTGACCTCGGGGCGACGGGTGTTGGCGGCGTAATCGCCTGCCACCGCGCGGAAGGTGGTGCGCTGGCCCACTTCCTCGGAGAGCGAGATCTCGGTGTCGCCGAAGCTCCAGCGGCCGACATGGGTCAGCGACCAGTGGTCGCGGTCATTGTCCGAGGACGGGCTGGTGTTGGCATTCTCGCGGTCGATCCGGGTGGTGCCGAATTCCAGCATCACGTCCTGGGCATCGGTGGGCGTCCAGGTGAAGCGGGCGGTCAGGTCGCGCTCGGACGCGGCCAGCGGCCCGCCCGTCGCGGTCGAGGCGTCGCGCTCCATCGCGCGGCCCCAGATCTGGAAGCCCAGGCGGTCCGAGACCACCGGACCGGCCAGGTAGAACGAAAGTTGCTGCTTGTCGCCAAAACCGCTGTCGGAATTGACCGTGGTGTCGATCGTCACCTCGCCGCCCCAGGTGTCGGGCACGCGCTTGGTGATGATGTTGATCACGCCGCCCATGGCGTCCGAGCCGTAAAGCGACGACATCGGGCCGCGCACCACCTCGATCCGGTCGATCGCCGCGACCGGCGGGATGAAGCTTTGCTCGAAGCCCGAGTTGCCGTTGGTTCGCGCATCGCGGGTGGACTGGCGCTTGCCGTCGACCAGGATCAGCGTATAGGCGCCCGACAGGCCGCGGATGAAGATGTCGGATTCATTCGCGGTGCCGGTGACCGCCACGCCCTGCACGCTTTTCAGCGCATCGTTGAGCGAGGTGAAATCGCCCTTGGCCAGTTCCTCGCCGCTGATGACGCTGACGCTGGCGGGGGCATCCTTCAGAAGCTGTTCGAAACCGGCGGCGGTGATGACGATCTGGCCGAGGTAAACGCCATCGGCCTGCTGCGCGGCGGCCGGGGCCGCAAGGCCCAGCGACAGGGCCAGCGCCGAGACCGTTCCGGCGATCCTGACAGAGCCTGTCCGCGACGGGTGAACCGTTCCCTGACGGGTCCGGGCGATGTTTCTGGGCGACATCTGCCTCTCCTTTTACAATCTGGGTGCCCCGGGGCGGGGCGTTGTAAACGGGGGCTGGCGGAGGGGCTGGCTGCGTCTGCTTGTCGAAATGACTCGCGCTGAGTGGCGGATTTCCGATTTGGGAACCGAGGTCAACATTTTCGTCGGTGAAATCGGCCGCGATCCGAAGATTTCCGGCCACCTGTGGCATCGCTGCTTCCATGTCACATGGTGATGCAACCTCGCCGCCGACCTATCCTTCCGGCCGATCCTGCCTTCCGGGGTGGCCGGGCCGCGCTTGGCCCGCCGGTCTTTCGCATGCTAGGAAAAGGCCTCAGGTGCCGGGAGAATTTGTGTGAGCAGCGGATATGCGCAGGCCGAGCTGATCGCCGTCATGGCGGCGGTGACCGGCGCCGAGCCAAGGGTGATGACCGTCGCGGCGGGCCGGGCGCTGCCCTCGGGGCCGTTCACCTCGTCGCATCGCTCGCTCCAGCAGGGGCTTCGCGCCTGGATCGAGACCCAGACCGGCCATCCGGTCGGCTTTCTGGAGCAGCTTTACACCTTTGCCGACCGCGACCGCGATCCGGCGGGCGGCGGCGGCACCGAGGACCTGCGCCGCATCTCGATCAGCTATCTGGGACTGGTGCACGAACAGGCCGCCCCCGGCGCGGAACAGCCGGAATGGCATGGCTGGTATGAATATTTCCCCTGGGAGGACCGGCGGGAAGACCGGCGCGAGGACGGCGCGGCGCTGGAGCCCCTGGTCGCCGCCCTGCGGGACTGGGCCGGGCGCGATCCGGCGCGGCGGTCGCGGCTGGATCACGCTTTCGGCCTTGGGGGCGACTGGCAGGAGGACCTGGTCCTGCAACGCTATGAGCTGATGTATGAGGCGGGCCTGGTGGCAGAGGCGCGGCGCGACGGCTCGGGCGCGGGCTTCGGCCGTGCGATGCGCGGGGATCACCGCCGGATCCTGGCCACCGGCATCGCGCGGCTGCGCGCCAAGATCAGATACCGCCCCGTGGCTTTTGAGCTGATGCCGGAAAGCTTCACGCTTCTGCATCTGCAGCGCACCGTCGAGGCGCTGGCCGGCCTCAACCTGCACAAGTCGAATTTCCGCCGCCAGATCGACCAGCAGGAGCTGATCGAGGACACCGGCGCGATGACCGCCGAGACGCGCGGCCGCCCGGCCAAGCTGTTCCGCTACCGTCCCGCCCTGCGCGAGGCGAGGGCGCTTGCGGGCACGCGGCTGCCGTTCAGCAGGAATTGACATAGTCTCAGAATGAGCATAAATGGCGTCAATATACTCGGATCGAGTATATTAGCGGGCCGCTTCCGGCCCTCATGCGCCCCGATCCCGGCAGGGCCCGGCGGGCGGTGACCACGAAAAGGGGGGTCGGACGACAATGCAGCAGATGACGATCGACGCGGCGCTGGAACAGGGCGGGACCGGCCGTTTCCAGCGGCGGCTTCTGGGGATCTTCGGTCTGGTCTGGACGGCGGATGCGATGCAGGTGCTGGCGGTGGGGTTCACCGTGGCTTCGATCGCGGCCACCTTCGGGCTGACGGTGCCGCAGGCGCTTCAGACCGGGACGCTGTTCTTCCTGGGCATGCTGGTGGGGGCGGCGGTGTTCGGGCGGCTGGCCGACCGCTACGGGCGGCGCAACATCTTGCTGGCCACGGTGGCGATGGATGCGGTCTTCGGCCTTGCCTCGGCCTTCGCGCCCGATTTCACCACGCTTCTGGTGCTGCGCTTCCTGACCGGGCTGGCGGTCGGCGGCACGCTGCCGGTGGATTACGCCATGATGGCGGAATTCCTGCCGCCCAAGCGCCGCGGCCGCTGGCTTGTGATGCTTGAGGGCTTCTGGGCCGTGGGCACCGTGCTGGTGGCGCTGACCGCCTGGATCGCCACCGCGAACGGCGTGACCGAGGTCTGGCGCGTGATCTTCTTCGTCACCGCGCTGCCCGCGATCATCGGCATCTTCCTGCGGCTGTGGATCCCGGAAAGCCCGATGCACCTGCTTCGCCAGGGCCGCGAGGCCGAGGCCCGCGCCGTGGTCGAGAAGGTGCTGCGGACCAACGGCCGCCCCGGCCTTGGCACCGCCACCCTTGCCCTGCCCGCGCAGGCCGAGGCGGGGGGCATCTTCTCGGGCCCGCTCTTGCGCCGGACGGTCCTGATGCTGGCGGTCTGGTTCCTGGTCTCGATGGTCTATTACGGCATCTTCACCTGGATGCCCGCCCGTCTGGCGACCGAGGGCTTCGGCTTCGTGCGCGGCTACGGCTTTCTCGTGCTGCTCGCCTTCGCGCAGATCCCCGGCTATGCCCTTGCCGCCTGGGGGGTCGAGGCCTGGGGACGGCGCGCGACGCTGGTGGCTTTCCTCGTGCTGTCGGCGGCGGCCTGCATGCTGTTTGTCCTGGCCGGATCGCCCGCGATGATCGCCACCGCGCTTCTGACCATGAGCTTCGCGCTGCTTGGCACCTGGGGCGCGCTTTACGCCTTCACGCCCGAGCTTTACCCGACCGCGCTGCGCGGCACCGGCATGGGCACGGCGGGGGCCCTGGCGCGGCTTGGCGGGCTGCTGGCGCCCTCGGTCCTGGTCTATCTCTTCATCCAGAGCACGACCGCCGCCATCGCGCTTTTCGCCGGGCTCTTGCTGGTCGCGGCGGTGCTGGCCTGGCTGATCGACGTGGAAACCCGTTCGGCGGCCCTGAGCTGAGAGGGCCCCGCCAGAACGGAAACGGCCGAACCGAAGCGGCCCCCGGGGATCCATCCCGGGGGCCGTTTCCGTTCATTCGCCCGCCTTCAGCGGGGCCTTAGCCGGGCCGCTTTCTGACGTTCCCGGCATGGCCGCCACCGCCGAACCTGCCTTTCCCCGAATGAGGCGCGCAGCGGCGCCACCACCGTATCGATCCCGAGCGCCTGATATTCCCACAGCCGGGCCGCCACCGTCGCGGGCGAGCCGACCAGCGCCGCGCGGACCCGGGTGATCTTTTCGGTGATCGGCGCGGGTGGCTCGCCCCAGGTCAGGTGTTTCCCGACATGTTCGCCCGCGAAGTCGATCGCGGCATGCGAAGATCCGCCGAAGTAAAGCGGCGGGCGCGGGCTTTGCGCCGGGAGCAGCACCTGCGCCATAGGCCTTGATATGGCGCCCGTCCAGATCGGCGGCGCCGGTTTCCAGCAGCCCGTTGAAGACCTGGAAGAATTCCTCGGCATGGTCGTAGCGTTCGTCATGCGCCAGGAAAATGCCGTCCCCGGCCAGTTCCTGCGCGCTGCCGCCCGCGCGACACCCGGTCCAGCGTGGCGGCCAGCCGGGCGCAATAGGCGGGCGAGGCCGTGCCGGGCCGCACCGCGACCAGGAATTTCAGCCGCTCGGTATAGGCGGCCAGGTTGGCGGCCAGGATGAAGCTTTCCTCGCAGGCCGCGCCGGTGGGGATCAGCACGCCGCTATAGCCAAGCTGGTCGGCGGCGCGGGCGATCTGGCGGAAGTAATCCGGCTCCGCCGGGCGGCTGAGCAGATCGGTGCCCAGACAGGCCCCGTCCCCGGACGAGGGGATGAACCAGAGGAAATCCAGCGGTTTGTCTGTGGTGGTCACGACCTGGCTTTCAAGCTCGGGCGCGCGCTGCCCATAGACGACTTGTCCGGGCGTGACTGTAGCGAAGCCTGCGGTGCGGCGACTCCAGAACCCGGGGCGAATGGGGAATAAAATTCCTCCGCGCGGCCGTCCCGGGGAAGGATCATCCCTGGGACTGGCCGCCCTGATCGGCGCCGGATCGGGAAGACCCGACCCTCGCGCCCGAAACGCTGGACAGGGGGCGCCCGTGCGACTTAGCCTTCACCCATGTCCGCCTCCGCCCCTCACCGCCCGGTTTCCGCGCTGCTCTTCAGCCTTGCGCTGGCGGCGCTGGCCGCTGGCGCGGCCCCCGCGCGGCAGGAGCCGGGCCTGAGCAATGCCGCATATGAGGGCGCGCAATGGATCATGTTCACCTCGGCGGCGCGGGCGGTGGCCGGGATGGGTGCGCGGCTTGTCGCGGGCGAGGATGAGTTGGGGGCGCTGATCCGTGCCCATCAGGAGCTTGACCTGAGGATCGAGGCCGAGGCGGCGGCCTTCCGCGCGGCGCTGGCACGGGGGGAAGACGGCGCGGCCGAGGGCGCGACCCTGCGCCTGAGCCGTGCCGATTTCGCGGCGCTTGAGGCGGAACTGACCGCCCGTTTTCCCGATTACGCCGAATTTTCCTTCCCGCGCCCGATGTCTCTGGCCGAGACCCAGGCCCATCTTGCCCCGCATGAGGCGCTGGTGCTGATCCTGCCCGGCCCGTCGGGCAGTTACGTCTGGGCGGTGACGCCCGATGGCCATGACTGGATCCGCGCGCCCGTGACGCGCGAGGAGCTGGCGGCGGATGTGCGGGCGCTGCGGGCCGATCTGGATCCCTCTGGCGGCGCGCGCGGCGCCGTGGCGCTGGAGGCCGAGGTCGATGGCGAGGCCGGCTGGCAACCCCGCCGCCCCGGGTTCGACCGCGCCCGGGCGCATCGGCTTTACGAGGCGCTGCTGGCGCCGCTCGCCCCCCGGCTTGAAGGGGCCGAGGTCGTCCATCTGGTGACCGAGGGGCCGCTGGCCTCGCTGCCGCTGTCGCTTCTGGTGACGGCGCCGCCCTTGGGCGAGGACAGCGATCCGGCGGCGCTTCAGGCCACCGAATGGCTGCTGCGGCGGCACGCTCTGGTCACGCTGCCCGCCGTCACCAGCCTGCGGGCGCTGCGCGCGGCCCGGCCGGTGCAGAGCGGGGCGAAGACCGGGGCGGGGGTCGGTTTCGTCGGCATCGGCGACCCGGTCCTGCTGGGCCCCGGCGCCCGGCAGGACCGCGTGGCGGATGAAGCCGCGATGGCGGGCGGATATTACGCCCACCCCGACGCGATCCGCGCGCTGGCGCCCTTGCCCGGCACCGCGCGCGAATTGCGCGCCATCGCGGCGGCCTTCCCCGAGGGCGAGGCGCGGCTTTTCCTGCGCGAGGCCGCCCGCGAATCCGCTCTGCGCGACGCCGGGCTGGAAGAGGCGCGGGTGATTTCCTTCGCGACCCACGGGCTTTTGTCGGACGAGCTTGCGGGCCTGGCCGAGCCCGCGCTGGTCCTGACGCCCCCGGGCGCGGCGTCAGAGGGGGACGACGGGCTCCTGACCGCCTCCGAGGCGGCGATGCTGCGGCTTTCGGCCGATTGGGTGATTCTTTCGGCCTGCAATACCGCGGGCGGCGACAGCCTGGGGGCGGAAAGCCTGTCGGGCCTGGCGCGGGCGTTCTTCTTCGCGGGGGCGCGCAGCCTCCTGGTCTCGCACTGGCCGGTGCGAGACGATGCGGCGGCGGCGCTGGTGTCGCAGACCGTCACCGCGCAGGTGGGCGGCATGGACCGCGCCGGGGCGCTGCGCCTGGCCATGCTGGAGCTGATGGCGCGGCCGGACGGGCGCTTCGCCCATCCCTCGGCCTGGGCGCCCTTCGTGCTGGTGGGCGAGGGCGGCGCCCAGTGAGCGGGGCCCAGTAAGCTGCGCCCAGCAAGCTGCGCTCAGTAATCCGAGACCACCAGCATCGCCTCGGGCGCGCGGCCCTGCGCGGTGGCCCAGGCGATGTCGACGAACAGCAGATAGCGCCAGTTGTCGCGGCGCATCAGTTGCAGGGATCCGCCCGCCTCGCCGGTCGGATCGGCGAAGGACAGCCGGACCGCCAGGCCCGAGGCCAGCGACATCACCCGGAAGGCCGCCTCGGGTTCTCCGCCAAGGGCCAGGGTGAAGGCCACCTGCCACAGCCATTGCGCATCCGAATACCGGCCGCGCGCCGCCAGGGCGGGCACATAGGCCAGGCCCTGCGCCATGGCCCAGGCGGCGCCTTCGTGATTGCCTTCGTCACGCAGGCCGATCGGGTTCCACAATTCGGGCGGCAGCACACCGCCTTCGGGCAGCGGAAGGCCGGGGTCGGGCAGGCTGTAATCCGGCGCGGCAAGCCCGGCCAGAAGCGCGTCCGCCGCCGCCGTGGCGCCGCCCGCGCGCAGATAGACCGCCTGCTGCACGGTCAGGGGGGCGCGCTTCCAGTCCGGCAGGGACTCGTCGGCCAGCGCCTCGGCCAGCAGGGCGGCGGCCTCCAGCGCCGCGCCCCGGCGATAGAGGATCCGCGCCAGCAGCGTCCGGTCGGCGTGCCAGCCGTTCTGCGCAAGGCGGGCGCGCGCCAGCCGCTCGGCCGCCGCCAGATTGTCGGTGTCCATCACATGGCGCATGATCAGGCCGGCCACGACATGATGGGTGCCGGTGTTGTAGTTCGGCGGATTGTAGGGCAGGGCCAGTGCCCGTTCGACCAGTTCGGTGTAATCCGCGCCCGCCGCCGGATCGCCGCCGCGCAGCCGCGCGCGGGTCGACCAGGCATGCAGGGTCAGCCGCTGCATCTGGCTCGGCCCGCCGCCGGGCGCGGCGGAATCGAGCCAGGCCTCGGCCTCGGCCGCAAGCTCGATGGCGCGGGCGAAGCGATTGGCCTTGACCGCAAGCTCCACCGCCCTTGTGGCGTGATCGGCCAGCCGCCCGGTCAGCCAGGCCCGCTCCATATATTCGGCGGCCTCGATGGGATGGCTGTTTTCCAGCCGAAGCGCCCGCCCGCCCAGATAGCTGGCCAGCGCGGGTGCGGGCCGGGCCAGATGGCGTTCCAGAAAGCCCTCGACCGCCAGATCCACCTCGGCCCGGCGGGGCAGGGCCAGGTCCCCGGCCAGAACCCAGGGCAGGGGTTGGCGCATCAGGTCCCCGGGGCAGAGCGTCGGGGCGCAGACCAGGGCGCGGGCCAGCAGATCCCCGGCCCGGGCGGTGTCGCCCGCGTCAAGCTCCAGCCGGGCAAGCTCCAGGAGCGGGCTGGTCAGAAGCGCGTCGGCGATCCCCTCGGCGCCCGCCAGATCCAGCGCCGAGAGATAGGCCGCGCGGGCCTCGGCGGTCAGGCCGTGGCTCCACAGCAGCCGCGCGGTCAGGGTCCGCGCCATGACCGCGCCCTCGGCGCCCCGCCCGGCCAGCAGGTCGATCAGCGGCACATGCAGATCCTGGCGCAACAGGATCTGGCGCGCCCCCTCGCCGTGATGGCGCATCCGCGCCGCCGCGAGATCCTCAAGCGTCATGCCCGGCGCGATCTCGTCGGCCAGCGAGAATTCCGCCATCTCGGCCCATTCCTCTTCAAGCGCGGATTGCGACAGCGCCGCCCCCGCCGCCATCAGCGCGCAAAGCGCGGCCAGCGGGGGCAGAAGACGGCGGAACGGGCGCAGGGGGCTGGACATGGCCGCAGGATAGGGGCCGCGCCGCCGCCCGATCAAATGAAAAGGACCGTCACGCGCGCCCATCCGTTCGGGCGCGCGATGCCGTGGATGCGAAGAAGACTGCCCCCGGCGCGCAAAATCGGTCATGATCGCCACAGGGCGCCTCCCTTCGGGCGGAGAACGGCCCGCGAGACGGCAGGAGCGAGGAAACAGATGCGAAGCCCGGCGACCCAGAGGATCAGCTTCTATGCCCTTGTCATCCTGGTGACGGTGGCTTTCGCCTGGCTGATCCTGCCGTTCTACGGCGCGCTCCTGTGGGCGGCGATCCTCGCCATCCTGTTCAACCCGTTGCAGGTCTGGCTTAGGCGGCGCCTTGGCGGGCGGGGCAATCTGGCCGCCGCGCTCAGCGTGCTGAGCTGCATCTGCATCGTGGTCATTCCCGGCTCGCTGATCCTGGCGGCGCTGGCGCGGCAGGCGACCATGCTTTACCAGCGCCTCTCGTCGCGCGAGTTCGACCCGGTGGCGCTGCTGGCGCAGGTCGAGGCGCGGCTTCCCGATTTCATCGCCCAATGGCTGCCCGACCTGGATTCGGCCTTCCTGGGCGAGGTGACCGGCCGCCTGACCTCGTTCGTCGGCCAGGCGGCGCAGGTGGTGGCGAGCAGCGCGCTCAGCATCGGCCAGGGCACGGCGCAACTGTTCATCAGCCTTGGCGTCATGCTTTACGTGCTGTTCTTCCTGTTCCGCGACGGCGCGGGCCTTGCCGCCAGCATCCGCCGCGCCAGCCCCTTCAGCGCCGCCCAGACCAGCCATATCTTCGGCAAGTTCTCGGATGTGGTGAAGGCGACGGTGAAGGGCAATGTCATCATCGCGCTGATCCAGGGCACCATCGGCGGCGTGACCTTCGGGCTCTTGGGGATCGAGGCGGCGCTGCTGTCGGGCGTGGTGATGGCGGTGCTGTCGCTGCTGCCCGCGGTGGGGGCGTTCCTGGTGTGGATGCCGGTTTCGGTCTGGCTGCTGGCCTCGGGCCAGTATCTCAAGGCGGTGGTGCTGATCCTGATCGGGACCTTCGTCATCAGCCTGATCGACAACCTGCTGCGCCCGCCCTTGGTGGGCAAGGGCACGCGGCTGCCCGATTACGTCGTCCTGGTCTCGACCCTGGGCGGGATCGCGCTGATCGGCATCAACGGCTTCGTCATCGGCCCGCTGATCGCGGCGCTGTTCGTCGCGGTCTGGACGCTGTTCGCCGACAGCCGGACCGGGGACTGAGGCATCCATTGAGGCATCCATTGAGGCATCCGGCCATCTTGCCCCCGCCGGTCGGCGGGGCCATGATCCGCCCCGGTTTCAGCCAGGATCAGAAAGGCCGTCAATGTCTGCCGCAGACCCCCAGCCTGCCCCCCGCGCGCGCCCCGAGGTCACCGCCTTCCACGAGGCTCGCACCGGCTCGGTGCAATATGTCGTCGCCGACCCCGAGGCGAAGAAATGCGCCATCATCGACCCGGTTCTGGACTATGACGAGAAATCCGGCGCGACCGCCACGATCGAGGCCGACCGGATCCTGAACTTCGTCACGGACAAGGGCTATGCGGTCGAATGGATCCTCGACACCCATCCGCATGCCGACCATTTCTCGGCCGCCGACTATCTCAAGCGCAAGACGGGCGCGCTCACGGCCATCGGCGCGAAGGTCGTCGAGGTGCAGAAGCTGTGGAAGGATTTCTACAACTGGCCCGACTTTCCCGCCGATGGCTCGCAATGGGACCGGCTGTTCGATGAGGGCGACAGTTTCCTGATCGGCGCGCTGCCGGCGCGGGTGATGTTCTCGCCCGGCCATACGCTGGCCTCGATCACCTATGTTATCGGCGATGCGGCCTTCGTGCATGACACGCTGTTCATGCCCGACAGCGGCACGGCGCGGGCCGATTTTCCCGGCGGCAGCGCGGTGGCGTTGTGGCATTCGATCCAGGCCATCCTCGCCCTGCCGGACGAGACCCGGCTGTTCACCGGCCACGATTATTGCCCGGACGGGCGCGCGCCGATGTGGGAAGCGAGTGTGGCCGAGCAGCGCGCGACCAATTCCCACATCTCGAAACACCGGACCGAGGAGGCGTTCGTCGCCGCGCGCGAGGCCCGCGATAGGACCCTGCCGATGCCGAAGCTGATCCTGCACGCGCTTCAGGTCAATACCAATGGCGGGCGCCTGCCCGCGCCCGAATCCAACGGCCGACGCTATCTGAAAATTCCGCTCGACCTTCTGAAGGCGCCCTGGGGCTAGGCCTCGCCCCGGCTTGTCCGCCCCCCGGCCCCGGTCTATTCAGGCCGCGATCCGCAACCAATGGTGTCCGCCATGCAATCCAGCGCCCGCTTTCCGACCAGCCACGGCTCGAAATATATCCAGCAATTGTGCAAGCATTTCGCCCATAAGGTCGAGGTGAGTTTCGACGAGCACCGCGGCCGCGCCGCCCTGCCGATGGGCCCGGCGGAACTGGTCGCCGATGCCGAGGGGCTTTAGGTCACCGTCACCGGCGAGACGGTCAAGGACATCATCCATGCGCGTTTCGTGATCGACAGCCATCTGGTGAACTTCGCCTTTCGCGAGGATTTCCAGGGGCTTTCATGGTCGAAACCCGCCTGAATCCCGGGATCTGATCCGGGGCCTCAGCCCGAGAATCCGCCCTTGCGCAGGAAATCGGCCTCTTCGGGCGTGGTCTCGCGCCCCAGGATCGGGTTGCGATGGGGAAAGCGGCCGAAGCGGCGGATGATGTCGCGATGGCCCTGGGCATGGACAAGCCAGGGCTGGCCCAGCCGGCGGTTCAGCGCGACCGACAGATCCTGGTCGGCGATCTCTTCGGAATGGGCGAAGGGCAGGGCGAAGAACAGCCGCAGCTCGGGCGCGACCGCGGCCATGTCGCCGCGGGCTTCGGCGGCGCGGGCGTGACGGCGGGCGGCGGGATCGGTGGCATACATATGCGGCGTGCCCCGGAAGGCGTTGCGCGGAAACTGGTCGAGCAGCACGAGCAGCGCCAGCGCGCCCTCGGGCCGGGCGGCCCAGCCCTCGCAGGCGCCGCGCGCGGCGGCCAGGTGCAGCTCCAGAAAGCCCGCGCGAAAATCGCGGTCGAAACCGGGATCCTTCGAGAACCAGGCGCCGCGCTTTCCCGCCGCGCGCCAGAAGTCCAGCAGCCGCGTGGCCTCGGCCCAGGGGGGCTGTGCGCTCAATGCCCGTCCCCCTGCGACGCCCCCGCGTTCCCCAGCATCAGGTCGCGTCCGGCATAGATCCCACCCGCGGTTTCCAGCGCGAAACGGTCGGCGTCGCGGCCGCGGATCCGCGCCATGGTCTCGTCTGCGGCCTCGGGGCTGTCGCCCAGCCGGACCAGCGCCTCGCGGCCCATGGAAAGCGCGCTCTCGAAGGTTTCGCGGATCTGGTAATCGGCGCCGAGCGCCACCAGCTCCAGCGCATGTTCGCGGTCGAAGGCGCGGGCCAGCACCGGGACCAGCGGGAATTCGTGGCGGACGATCTCGACGATCCTGGTCACCGCCGCGCGCGCGCCGGGGGCGGCGATGATCAGGCTGGCCCCGCCCGCGCCCGCCGCATGCAGGATGTCCAGCCGCGACCCGTCGCCATACCAGACCTTGAAGCCGAAATCCGCGCCGTCGCGGATCGCCTGCGGATCGCTTTCGATGATCGACAGGCTGTGGCCGCGCTCCAGCAGCGGCTGGCTGACGATCTGGCCCATGCGGCCGAAGCCGATCAGCAGCACCCGGCCCGAAAGCGCCCCCACCGGCTCCACCCCGTCCATCGAGGGTTGCGGCCGGGGCGCCAGCCGGTCGTGCAGCAGGATCATCAGCGGCGTCAGCACCATCGAGATGATGATGATCGCGGTCAGGTTGGCGTTCCATTCCGGCGTCAGGATGCCGAATTGCGTCGCGGCGGCGTAAAGCACGAAGGCGAATTCGCCGCCCTGGGCCATCAGGACCGTGCGCTCCAGCGCCTCGGCCCGGTCGGTCTTCAGGAACCGGGCGACGCCATAGATCACCGCCATCTTCAGAAGCATGAAGGCCGGGACCGAGATCGCGATCACCACCCAGTTCTGCGCGATGATCGCGAGATCCAGCGCCATGCCGACACCCAGGAAGAACAGCCCCAGCAGAAGGCCGCGGAAGGGCTCGATCTCGGTTTCCAACTGATGGCGGAACGAGGATTCCGACAGCAGGACGCCCGCCAGGAACGCCCCCATCGCCATCGACAGCCCGCCCGCATCCATCAGCACCGCCGCGCCAAGGACGACCAGCAGCGCCGCCGCCGTCATCACCTCGCGCGCGCCGAAACGCGCCAGCAGCCGGAACATCGGATCCAGAAGCCAGCGCCCGGCCGCGACCAGCGCCAGGATCGCCCCCAGCCCGACCGTGACCGAGGTCAGCCGGTCGGCCAGCGTGGCCTCTTCGCCTCCCGGCGCCAGAAAGGCCACCAGCGCCAGCAGCGGCACGATGGCCAGATCCTCGAACAGCAGGACGGCGATGATGCGGCGGCCCTTGGGCTGCGACATCTGCCCGCGTTCGTCCAGCATCTGCATGACGATGGCGGTCGAAGTCAGCACAAAGCCGGTGCCGGCGACGAAGCTTGCCTCGATGGGATAGCCAAGCGCGATCCCCACCCAGATCAGCGCGAAGATCGCGAGACCCACCTGCAGCGCGCCCAGGCCGAAGATCTCGCCCCGCATGGCCCAGAGGCGCGAGGGCTGCATCTCAAGCCCGATGATGAACAGGAACAGCACCACGCCCAGTTCGGCGAAATGGATGATTGCCTGGCCGTCGTGGAAGAAGCCAAGCCCCCAGGGCCCGATGGCCAGCCCCGCCGCCAGATAGCCCAGGACCGAGCCCAGCCCGATCCGCCGGAACAGCGGCACGGCCACGACCGCCGCCGCCAGAAGCACGACCACAAGGTCCAGATCCACCCCGCCGCCGTGATGCGCCGCCGCCTCTGCCATTTCGGTCGCCATTGTCTCAGCCCCTTCCCGCTTGCCAGATCACCAGCGCCGCCACCGCCACCGGCACCGCGAAGACCGGGATCAGGACCGGCAGCTCCTGCGCGATGGTGTAACCCGCCTTCGTCACGCCGATCCACAGGTTGGCCAGCGCCAGCCCGGCCCAGACCTGCACGAACCAGTGCACCGCGCGGGCGATGTCGGGGCCGCCATGGCCCCACAGATGGCCGAACATCGCAAAGACCGCCAAAAGCAGCAGCCCCGTCGCGATCACCAGCATGACATGCATGAAATCCGCCCCGTCCTTGCCGCGCGCGGCGATTCCCCGGCCGCGATGCGCCGGGAACAGGCCCCGGGCCTCTGGGGGGACCGCGGGGCCGTCACTCGCACCGGCCGATACCAGAAACAGGCAGGACCGCGGGGCTTTCGCCTTGCGGTGCTGCAAGCCCTGTTTACTCTTCGATCAGGCGGGATAAATCAGCAAATCACGCATTCACCTGTCAGAAGAGGCGAACAATGGACCGGCTGGACCTGTATCGGATCTTTGCGCGGGTGGTCGAGGCGCGCAGCTTTTCGCGCGCCGCCGACAGGTTGCAGATGCCGCGCTCCAGCGTCTCGGCCGCCATCGCCGAGCTGGAGGCGCGGATCGGCGCCCGGCTGGTCCACCGCACCACCCGTCGCGTCGCCCCTACCGCCGAGGGGGACGAGTTCTACGACCGCTGCCTGGCCGTCCTGGCCGACAGCGAAGAGCTGGAGACCATGTTCCGCCAGGCCGCTCGGCGGATCGGCGGGCGGATCCGGGTCGATGTGCCGGGCCGGATCGGGCGGCTGGTGCTGGCGCCCGCGCTGCCGGGCTTTCTGGACCGCTATCCCGGCATCTTCGTCGAGATCGGCATGACCGACCGCCCGGTCGACCTGATCGGCGAGGGGGTGGATTGCGCGCTGCGGGTGGGGGAACTGGTCGAATCCGGCCTGCGTGCCCGGCGGATCTGCGACATCGCGCAAATCAACGTCGCCAGCCCGGCCTATCTGGCGCGCTACGGCACGCCTTCGGTCCCGGCCGATCTGGCGGCGCATCTGCAGGTGGCCTATGCCTCGCCCCGCTCGGGCCGGATCATGGAATGGGAATGGCACGAGGGCGGGCGCGACCATGGCCTGCGCGTGCCTTGGCAGGTCAGCGCCAACAGCGCCGAGGGCTATATCGCCTGTGCGCTGGCGGGCCTTGGGCTGATCCAGATCCCGGCCTATGACGTGGCCGGGCATCTGCGCGCGGGCGAACTGGTCGAGGTGCTGCCGGAGGCGCGGCCCGCGCCGATGCCGGTGCATCTGCTGTTTCCCGGCCCCTCGCGCATGACGCGCAGGCTGGCGGTCTTCGCGGACTGGCTGGCGGATCTGGTGGCCGGGGCGCTGGCCCCGCCCGCCGGGGGCTAGGCCCCCGGGCCGCCCTCAGCCGCCGAAATGCGAGAAATGCTGCGGCGCCACGCCGTATTTGCGCCGGAACCCCTTGGAAAAGCTGGATCTGTTGTCGTAGCCGCAGGCCAGGGCCACCTCAAGCACCGGCATGTTGGTCTCGGTCAGCAGCATCCGGCCGTGGCGCAGCCTCAGGTCGTTCATGTATTGCTGCGGCGTCATGCCCAGATGGCGGCGGAACAGCCGCTGCAACTGCCGCGTCGTCACGCCGGCATGGTCGCAATAGGATTGCAGCTCGAACCCCTGGTCGATCCGCGCCTCCATCAGCGCGATGGTGGCGAGGACCTTGGTGTTGCGGGTCTTGAGCCGCGCGGCATGCGAGGCGGTCTGGCCGTCCTCGGCCTGGCGGCGGTGGACCAGCAGGCACATGTCCATCACCTCCTGCCCCAGAAGCGGGCCGAAATTGTCCGAGATGATCTTGAGGCTGAGATCCGCCCCCGCCGCGCCGCCCGCGCAGGTGACGATCCGGTCGTCGAAGCAATAGATCTGGCGCGCGGGCTCCAGATCGGGCCAGGCCTCGCGGAAGGCGTCGATGTTTTCCCAATGCAGGGTGAACTTGCGCCCGCGCAGGATGCCGGCCTGGGCCAGCGCATAGGCGCCGGTGCAAAGCCCGCCCACCGTGCAGCCCCTTCGCCAGGCGAAGCGCAGCCAGTTGGCCAGGGCGGGGGTCACGTTGCGCTCGGGCCGGACGCCGCCGCAGGCCAGGACATAGCCGGGGGCGGGCTCGACCGGAAGCGGCCCGTCGGTCTGGACCGGAACGCCGGTGGAGCTGGTGACGGCGCCGCCCGCCTCGGCATGGACATGCCAGCGGAACAGCTCTTGCCCGGCAAGCTGGTTCGCGACCCGGAACGGCTCCAGCGCGGCGGTGAAGGCGAGAAGGGTGAACTGCGGCATCAGGACGAAGGTGACGGTGACCGGCGCGGCCCCCGCCTCCATCGCGACGTGATGCACCCCGGGCGCGACATAGCTGCGCGGGGCCGGTGCCTCTTTCGCCTCTGCCGGGCGTTCTTCCATGCCGCTCTCCTGTCGACGGTCGCGCGGGGATCACAGCGCAACTCCCGCGCTTGGGCAACAGAAATGCGAAGCGGCCACGGAGTTTCCTCCGTGGCCGCTTTCCGTTCGGCTCGGGCCCGCGTCCCGCTACATCCCCATCAGCCTTGGCAGCCACAGGGTCAGTTCGGGTATGTAGGTGATCATCATCAGGAAGACGAGCGCGGTCAGCAGCCAGGGAATGACCGCCTTCGACACCTCGGTCAGCCCCAGCCGTGAGATTGCCGAGCCGACGTAGAGGTTCAGCCCCACCGGCGGCGTCGCCAGCCCGATCTCCATGTTCACGATCAGCATGATGCCGAAATGCACCGGATCGACGCCCAGCTTGACCGCGATCGGGTAAAGGATCGGCGCCATGATCAGGATGATCGCCGAAGGCTCCATCACCATGCCGATGACCAGCAGCATGATGTTGACCATCAGCAGGAAGCCGATCTTGCCGAAGCCCAGGCTGACGATCCAGTCCGACAACTGCTGCGGGATCTGTTCCGAGGTCAGGATGAAGGCGAACATCACGGCATTGGTGATGATGTAGAGCAGCATCGCCGACATCGCGGCCGAGGTCAGCAGGATGCGCGGCACGTCCTTCAGCCGGATGTCCTTGTAGACGAAGACGGCGATGATGAAGGCATAGACGGCCGAGACGGCGGCGGCCTCGGTCGGCGTGAAGATGCCGCCGTAGATCCCGCCCATGATGATGACGATCAGCATCAGCCCCCAGACCGACTTGCGGAAGGCGGCGAACCGCTCCATCCAGGTCGCGCGCTTCAGCCGGGGATAGCCGTTGCGCCAGGCGCGCCAGACCGTGGTCACCGCATACATCGCCGCCAGGATCAGCCCCGGCACCACGCCCGCGATGAAGATCTGCCCGATCGAGGGCGAGAGCACCGCCTCGCCTTCCGGGCCGGTCACCACCATGCCCGAGGT
This sequence comes from Pseudogemmobacter sonorensis, assembly GCF_042762395.1. Classification (NCBI taxonomy): domain Bacteria; kingdom Pseudomonadati; phylum Pseudomonadota; class Alphaproteobacteria; order Rhodobacterales; family Paracoccaceae; genus Pseudogemmobacter; species Pseudogemmobacter sonorensis. The sequence continues at coordinate 15,282 of NZ_JBEFZE010000023.1, read as the reverse complement.
GGCGACCGCATACATCACCATGACGATCGAGGGCGGGATCAGGATCCCGAGCCCCCCGGCGGCCGCGACCGGCCCCACGGCGAATTGCGGCGGATAGCCCATCTTGACCATGGCCGGGATCATGATCGAGCCGACCGCCATCACCGTCGCGGGCGACGAGCCCGAGATGGCGGCGAACAGCGCGCAGGCCACGACGGCGGCCAGGCCCATGCCGCCATGCCAGTGCCCCACCAGCGAGGTCGCGAAGGCGATCATGCGCTTGGCCACGCCGCCATGGGTCAGGAAATTCCCCGCCAGGATGAAGAACGGGATCGCCATGATCTCGAACTTCTCGATGCCGGTGAACAGTTTCAGCGCGATGGAATCCATCGGGATGTTGGTGAAGGCGAACAGGAAGCTGAACACCGTCAGGCCAAGCGCGATCGAAACCGGCATGCTGGTGGCCAGAAGGACCGCAAGGATCGCGAAGATGATAAGGGCGGTCATTTACTTCTGGCCTCCGGTCTGGGGGGCGGTCTGCGCGGCGGCTTCTTCCTCGACGCCATCGACATGGCCGTGGTCGTGATGGACGATCACGCCGGTCGTGACATAGGTCCAAAGCGCCTGGATGAAGCGGAAGCACATCAGCGCCGAGCCCAGCGGAACGGCCAGATAGACCAGCCACATCGGGATTTCGAGATCGGCCGAGATCTGGCCGCCGACGCCGACGTGATAGACGAAGGTCGATCCGATCCACACCAGGATCGCGGTGAACAGGATGCCGCCCGACATGGCGATGATGGTGACGATGCGGCGCCATTTCGGATCCAGCCGGATCACCAGCATGTCGACGCCGACGTGGATGCCGACGCGCACGCCATAGGCGGCGCCGAATTTCGCCATCCAGACGAAGAGGTAGATGCACGCCTCCTGCGCCCAGGTCAGCTTGATCGAATTGATCGAACGGAACGCCGACCTTGCCCAGGCCTGAAGCTCGGGCATGTCATTGGCGCGGGCGTAAGAGACGATATCGGCGGCAAAGCCGATCGAAAAGCGGTGGACGACCGTGAAGAAGATCAGGATCACCGCCGCTGCCATCAGCACCGAGATCAGGATCTCTTCGAACCGGTCGAGGATGCGCATGAACATGGCGGGCCTCGTCGGAATGGGAAGGGGGGCGCGGGGTTGCGCCCCCCTCTGGGTGGTCTGTCGGTGAAGGAAGGCGGGATTATTCGATCCCCAGGACCTCATGCGCCTTGGCGACAAGGTCGGCGCCGATGCGCGACGCCATCTCGTCATGGACCGGGCGCAGGACTTCGAGCCATTCGGCGCGTTCGTCCTCGGTCAGTTCGTGGAACTGGGTGTAGCCATGCTTGCGCATCTCGTCCATGGCCCAGTCGTTCTCTTCCTTGGCGATGGAATTGGCATAGACGGTGGATTCGTCCATGGCGCGGTCGAGCTGCTCGCGCAGCGCCGGGTCCAGCCCGTCCCAGAACGCCTTGTTCACGATCACCGCATAGCCCAGATAGCCGTGGTTCGAGAGGGTGGCGTGCTTCTGCACCTCGTGCATCTTCTGGGTGAACATGTTCGAGGGCGGGTTTTCCGTGCCGTCGACGACGCCGGTCTGAAGCGCCTGGTAGACCTCGGAAAAGGCCAGGACCTGCGGCACCGCCATCAGCGCCTGCATCTGCGCCTCGAGGATCTTCGAGGACTGGATGCGCATCTTCAGGCCCAGGAAATCGTCCGGCACCTGGATGGGGGTGTTGGCCGACATGATCTTGAAGCCGTTGTCCCAATAGGCCAGGCCCTTGATCCCCTTGTCGTCCAGCAGGCCCAGAAGGCTTTGCCCGACCTCGCCGTCGGTGATCTTGCGCAGGTCGTCGTAGTCGGCCATCAGATAGGGCAGGTCGAAGATCTCGAACTGCTGGACGCCCAGCGGGCCGAATTTCGCAAGCGAGGGCGCCAGCATCTGCACGGCGCCCAGTTGCAGCGCCTCAAGCTCTTCCTTGTCCTTGTAGAGCTGGCTGTTGGGATAGACTTCGACGACGACCTTGCCCTCGGTATATTGCTCGGCCAGTTCCTTGAACTTCAGCGCGGCCTTGCCCTTGGGCGTGTCGGGCGCGACGACATGGCTGAACTTGATCACCACCGGCTGCGCCAGAGCGGGCAGCGCGCCAGAGAGTGCAAGGACGGCGGCACCCGCAAGGGCGGCCAGCGAACGACGGTTAAACATTCGGGATCCTCCGTTTGCCCCGCCCTCCGCAGCGGGTCGATGCTTCCTTGTCACCATGTTCACAATTCCGCTATTGTGGATTCCCGCAATTGGGGCGCTAACAGCCCTTTTCCGCAATGCGCAGGACATCGCGAAAGGCAGCGAAACCCCGTGACCGCCGAGACCGCATCGCCGGGGGGCCGGGCCCCGCAAGAGGCCCGCCCGGCCGAGGCGACCCGCCCGGACGCGCTGTCGCAGGCCGACCCCTGGGCTTTCGAGACCGGGCGCGCGGCGCGGCGCATCGACCTTCTGTCGCTGGTGCCGCTCTTGGCGATCATCGCGCTGGTGGCGCTGGTCTGGGCCCTGGTCTGGGCGGTGGCACGGGGCGATCAGGAAAGCGCGCGGATCAAGGTCGCGACCGATGCGCTCTGGGTCGAGCAGACCCTGCGCTTCCAGCTTGGCGTCGACGAGGACATGCTGGTGCGCCTTGCGCTGGATGCGGCGGGGGGCGTGCCGCGCGCCACGCTGGACGCCCGGGCGCGCAGCCATATCGCCGGGAATGCCGAGGTGCTGTCGATCGTCTGGCATGGCCCGGACGGCCAGGTGACGCGGGCCTTGCCGGGGGCGGGCGCGCCGACCAGCGCCGCGCTGGTCGAGATGCTGATGCGCAGCGGCACCGGCACCGCGCGCCCGGTCTATGGCGCGCTGGACGGCCAGGGGCGGCTGACCATGGGCCTTGCGCTGTCGCCCGAGGCGGGGGGCGGGGTGCTGACCACGACCGTCTCGCTGCCCCTGGTGCTGGAGCGTCACCTGCCCTGGTGGATCGCCGAGCAATACGGGGTGCGGCTCGTGGATGCCTCGGGGGCGGAACTGGCCACCCGCCAGCGGCTTCAGCCCGATCCGCGCAACCCCTCGCATGCGATCAGCTTCGATCCGCCGCTGGCGGGCACCTGGCTGCATATCAGCGCCTACGACCGGCCGCAGGGCTTCCGCTCCACCGCGCTTTTCGGCGCCATCGCGGGGCTGGCGGCCTTCGCCATCCTGGCCATGGCGGTGCTCTACCATTCCGCGCAGCGCCGCCGCGCCGTCGAGATGCGGCTGCGCGGCGAGACGGCCTTCCGCCGCTCGATGGAGGAAAGCCTGACCGTGGGCCTGCGCGCCAAGGACCATCAGGGCCGCATCCTTTTCGTCAATCCGGCCTTCTGCAACCTGGTCGGCTGGACCGAGGCCGAACTGATCGGCCGCCCCTCGCCCATGCCCTATTGGGATCCCTCGATCATCGCCGAGACCGAGGCCCGCCACCGCCAGCTTGCCGCCGGGGGCGCGGTCAGCCAGCGGTTCGAGACCCGTTTCCTGGCCCGCGACGGGCGCGAGATCGAGGTCGAGGTGCATGAGGCCCCGCTGATCGACGCGCGCGGCGTGCATCGCGGCTGGATGGGTTCGGTGATCGACATCACCGAGGCCCGCCGCGCCGCCCGCCGCACCCGCGCGCAGGACGAGACGCTGGCCCGCACCGGACGGCTGGTGACGCTTGGCGAGATGGCCTCGACCCTGGCGCATGAGTTGAACCAGCCGCTTTCGGCCATCGCCTCCTACGCGGCGGGCATGCTCAACCTGATGGAGCGGGGCGGCGCCGATCCCGTGCTTTTGCAGACCGCGACGCGCAAGATGGCGCAGCAGGCCGACCGCGCCGGCCTGATCATCCGCCGCATTCAGGACCTGGTGAAGAAGCGCGAGCCGAAATTCACCGAATTGCAACTGGCCGGGGTGATCGCCGAGACGCTGGGCTTCCTGGCCGCCGATGCGCGCGAGCATCGCGTGCGGCTGGTGGCCGAGGGGCCGGGCGCCGCGCCGGTGGCCGCCGACCGCATCCTGCTGGAACAGGTGCTGATCAACCTGATCCGCAACGGCATGGAGGCGATGGCCGAGACCCGCCACGGCGACACCGTCACCATCCGCCTTTCCGAACGCGAGGACGAGGCGGTGATCGAGATTTCCGACACCGGCCCCGGCATCGCCAGCGATGTCGAAGGCAAGCTGTTCGACGCCTTCGCCACCACCAAGGCCCAGGGCATGGGCATGGGGCTGAAGATCTGCCGCTCGATCGTGGAACTGCATCGCGGCCATCTGACCCATGCCGCCCTGCCCGGCGGCGGCACGGTCTTTCGCGTCACCCTGCCCCTTGCCGGGGCCGAGGGTTTCGTCGCCGACGAGCCCGACCCGCCCGCCCGACCCGCCACCCGGCAGCCCCCAGACGACAAGGAGGAAACCGCATGACCGGCCTGATCGACATCGTCGACGACGAAGAGGCGATCCGCGACGCGCTGGCCTTCCTCATGGCCTCGCGCGGGCTGCGCACCCGGGTCTGGGCCTCGGGCGAGGATTTTCTGGCGGCCCAGCCCCTTGAGGACATGAATTGCATCATCATGGATGTGCGGATGGGCGGCATGTCCGGCCCCGAGGTCTATGAGCGGCTGCGCATCATGGGCTCGGTCGTGCCGGTGATCTTCCTGACCGGGCATGCCGATGTGCCGGTGGCGGTGCGCACGCTGAAGGCCGGGGCCTTCGATTTCGTCGAAAAGCCCTTCAACGACAACCAGATCGTGGATCTGGCGCTGAACGCGATCGCGGCGGGCGAGGCCGCCGAGGCCGAGGCCGCCAGCCAGCGCGACATCGAAAAGCGCCGCGCCACGCTTTCGGCGCGCGAGGCCGAGGTGATGGACCTGATGCTTACCGGCGCCATGAACAAGCAGATCGCCGAGGCGCTCGGCATCGCCATGCGCACGGTCGAGGTGCATCGCGGCAGGGTCCTGGCCAAGATGGGGGTGCGCAACGCACTCGAACTCGCCGCGCTGATCGGGCCGCGCGGCTGACCCCCTGCCAGGCCCTGCCCTGTCCTGCCCGACATCGGTTCTGACGCAACGTCCCGGTCCTCCGGGCGGGCGGCACGGTTGATCCCGCCTGCCGCCCGGGCGCAGGATGGGCGCAAGCTCCGCAAGAGGGGGGCCGGGCGGGGAGGCCAGGGGAGGAGGTCGCGACGGCGAAAGGGGCGCGGCCCCTGCGGCCGGTCTGGCCCTGCGCGCGCCGTTCCCGCTGTCCCGTCCGCCCTGGCCCTTATGCCGTTCCGATCCAGCAGGTTTGCCATGCCAGATACCGTCCTTGCGCCCTATCCGCATCTGCTCGCCCCGCTCGACCTCGGCTTCACCACGCTGCGCAACCGGGTGCTGATGGGCTCGATGCACACGGGGCTTGAGGACAGCGGCAAGACCCTGCCCCGGCTGGCCGCCTATTTCGCCGAACGCGCGCGCGGCGGCGTCGGGCTGATCGTGACCGGGGGATTTTCGCCCAATGTCGCGGGCTGGACCAAGCCGATGGCGGGGATGCTCTCGACCCATGCGGCGGCGCGCAGGCACCGGCAGCTCACCGATGCCGTCCATGCCGAGGGCGGCAAGATCGCGGCGCAGATCCTGCATGCCGGGCGCTACGGCTATCACCCATTCGTGGTGGCGCCTTCGCGGCTGAAGGCGCCGATCTCGCCCTTCACGCCCTTCGCGCTGACCGCCCGGGGGGTCGAGCGGCAGATCCGCGCCTTTGTCCGCAGCGCCCGGATGGCGCGCGAGGCGGGCTATGACGGCGTCGAGATCATGGGCAGCGAGGGCTATTTCATCAACCAGTTCATCGCCGCTCATACCAACCACCGCGAGGATGGCTGGGGCGGCGATTACGCCGGGCGGATGCGGCTTCCGGTCGAGATCGTCGCCCGCGTGCGCGAGGCGGTGGGCCCCGATTTCATCCTGATCTACCGGCTTTCCATGCTGGACCTGGTCCCCGAGGGCAGCGACTGGGACGAGATCACCCGCCTGGCCCGCGCGGTCGAGGCCGCCGGGGCCACCATCCTCAACACCGGGATCGGCTGGCACGAGGCGCGGGTGCCGACCATCGCCACCTCGGTCCCGCGCGGCGCCTTCGCCTGGATCACCCGCAAGATGCGGGGCGAGGTTTCGATCCCCCTGGTCGCCACCAACCGCATCAACACCCCCGAGGTGGCCGAAGGGATCCTGGCGGCGGGGGATGCCGACATGGTCTCGATGGCGCGGCCGCTGCTGGCGGATCCCGATTTCGTGGCCAAGGCGGCCTCGGGCCGGGCCGATCGGATCAACACCTGCATCGCCTGCAACCAGGCCTGCCTGGACCATGTGTTCAAGGGCAAGACCGCCTCCTGTCTGGTCAATCCGCGCGCCTGCCACGAGACCGAGCTGATCCTGGCCCCGGCCCCGGCTCCCCGGCGCATCGCGGTGGTGGGGGCGGGGCCCGCGGGCCTGGCCTGCGCCACCACCCTGGCCGAGCGCGGCCATGCGGTCGATCTTTTCGAGGCCTCGGCCCGGATCGGCGGCCAGTTCAACATGGCCCGCATCATCCCCGGCAAGGCGGAATTTTCCGAGACCCTGCGCTATTTCTCCCGCCGGATCGAGGATCTGGCGGCGACCGGCCGCCTGCGCCTGCACCCCGGCCGCAGGGTGGCGGCCGAGGATCTGGCGGGCCATGACGAGGTGGTTCTGGCGACCGGCGTCACCCCCCGCGATCCCGCCATCCCCGGGCAGGAGGCGGGCCGGGCCGAGGGCCGGGTGCTGTCCTATGTCGAGGTTCTGGCCCATGGCGCGCCGGTGGGCGCGCGGGTGGCGATCCTGGGCGCGGGCGGCATCGGTTTCGACATGGCCGAGTTCCTGCTGCATGAGGACGCTGCTTCGGCGCCCGATCCGGCGCTTTGGGCGGCGGAATGGGGGGTGGGCGATCCGGCGCAGGCCCGTGGCGGCCTGGTCGCGCCCCGTCCCGCCCCGCCCGCGCGCCAGGTCACGCTGCTGCAGCGCAAGCCCGGTTCGCCGGGCAAGGGCCTGGGCAAGACCACCGGCTGGATTCACCGCGCCACGCTGAAACGCGCCGGGGTGCGGATGCAGGGCGGGGTGAACTACGAACGGATCGAGCCGCGCGGGCTGTGGATCAGCCACGGCGCCGCGCGCGAGGCGCCGGAGCTGATCGAGGTCGACACCATCGTCCTTTGCACCGGGCAGGAGCCCTTGCGCGACCTGTTGCCCGCGCTGGAGGCGGCGGGCCGTCCCGTGCATCTGATCGGCGGCGCCGACCGGGCCTCGGAGCTGGATGCGAAACGCGCCATCGACCAGGGCACGAGGCTGGCCGCCCGGCTTTGAAAGCCACCCCGAAAAGCGCACCGAAAAACAAGGGCCGCATCGCTGCGGCCCTTGCCTTTCTGGTGCCTGATGCCCGGGGCGGGATCAGAACTTGGTCGTCAGGCCGATCTTGAACAGCCGACCGTCTTCCCGATAGACCACTTCGTCCACGGGCTGTTCGTCGAACAGGTTCGAGATCCCGACATTCAGGCGGGTGCTGTCGGTCAGGTCATAGGAGGCGGCCACGTCGACAAGGAAATAGGCCTTGCTGTTCTGCCCCGCCGCGACGGCGCGGTCGGCACCGGCCTCGGCGCTGACGCTGGCCGAGGTCACGAGATTGGCCTGCTTGCCGACATAGGTCACCGTGCCGCTGAGGTTCAGCTTGTCACTGGCCTGCCAGGCAAGGCTGCTGGTGATGTTCCATTCCGGCGTGGTGGCCATCGGGAACGAGGTTTCGAGGAAGTCGTATTTGAATTCCGACTTGGCGATATAGGTGAAGGAGTTGGTCCAGGTCAGGTCGTTGTTCACGTCCCAGCTCAGCCCGCCTTCGATCCCCGCGGTCTTGCCCTCGTCGATGTTGTCGCTCTGGAACAGCACGAAGCCCGTCGCCGGGTCGATGGTGCCGGTGTTGCGCGCGCCGATCATGTTGGTGACGTCGTTGTAGAAGGCCGTCAGTTCCCAGCTCAGCGTATCGCCCTGATAGTTCAGGCCGATTTCGTAGTTGTCCGAGGTTTCGGGATCCAGGTCGGGATTGCCGACGATCCGGCACGGGCCCGGATAGGGCCGACAGCCGTTGCCGCGCGACGAGATGATGTAATCGGGGTTCAGGCTGCGCAGGCTGGGCGCGACATAGGCCTGGGCATAGCCCGCCTTCAGCATCAGCCCGTCGCCCAGATCGTAGTTGGCATAGATCCGCGGAGTGACATGCTCGCCGAACTTGTCGTGATGGTCGAGGCGCAGGCCGCCGGTCAGCGACAGGCGGTCGGTGACGTCGAGACGGCCCTCGGTATAAAGCGCCCAGGTGTCGACCTCGCTGACCGGCGAGGCGGCGACATTGGTCGCATCGACCAGCTTGTCGTGCGCGATCAGCCCGCCGAAGGTATATTCAAGCTGCATCGCGCCGAAGGTCGTGAAATCGGTATAGCGCGTCTCGAAGGTGGTGGTCTCGTATTCGATCGGGTCGCGCCAGCTCAGGGTGGTTCCGTTCCAGGCCTCGTTGCTGCTCTTTTCAAAGCGCAGATAGCTGGAAAGCGTGCCGGTTCCCAATTGCCATTCGTTCATCAGCGCGATGCTGTCCTTGCCCAGCAGGTTGCTGTCATGCGCGCCGTCGGCCTCGTGATATTTCTCCTCGGTGGTGCTGGCCTCGAAGCTCCATTCGGTATTGTCGGTGGGGTTCCAGGTCAGTCGCCCGCCGATGGTCTTCACCGCCGCGCCGCCGCCGCCCGGAACGCTGGTCACGGTGCCCGCATCGTTGGTATAGGTGAAGGCTGTCGGGGTTTCGCGGTCGCTCACGCTGCCCCAGGCCGAGAACGAGACATTCTCGCCCACCGGGCCCGAGACGAAGGCCGAGATCTTGCGGTTGTCGCCGGTCGTCGCCCTTTCGGCAAAGCCGAAATCGGTCGTCACCGAGCCGGACCAGTAATCGGTGTTCTTCTTGGTGATGATATTGATCACCCCGCCCATGGCGTCCGAGCCGTAAAGCGTGGACATCGGGCCGCGCACCACTTCGATCCGCTCGATCGAATCCAGCGGCACCATGGAAAGATCGCCCTGATAGTCACGCAGCATCGCCCCGCCAGAGCTGATGCGCTTGCCGTCGACCAGCACCAGTGTGCGGCTTGCCGACAGGCCGCGGATCGAAACGGTGCCGGATTCGCCGCCGTTGGTCCGCGACAGGTTCAGGCCCGGGATGGTGCGCAGCACGTCGCGCAGGTCGCGGCTGCCGGTTTCCTGGATGGTGGTCGAGTCGATCACGGTGATCGACGCCGGGGCGTCCTGGACGGTGGTCGCGATGGACGAGGCGGTGATCACGATGGTGCCGAGAAGCTGCGCGTCTTCCTCGGTGTCCAGCGTCTGCGCCCGGGCCGCACCGCCCATGGCGATGCCCAGGGTCATGAGCAGCGAAAGCGCCGAGCCCGAACGGCAGCGCGTGCGGTAGGATTTCATGGAAAGCCCCTTCTGGATCTGGAGAATTGGCTCGCGGAATCGCTGGCTGGATTGCCTGTCTTGAAGAGCCTTCTGCCCCGGGCCACAACACGCGCAGGGTGGGATTTTTGTCGCAATATGTCCGAGGGAGCACAGTTTTGTGCCACGCTCGGGGCCTATGACGATAAAGTGATCTCGCCGCTTACGGATTGGTCAGGGCAAGGCTGGCGGGGATCCGTATCGCATTGATCCTTCCTGGCGAAGGTGGCAGGCGGGCACCTTGGGACTGTGGGGACGCAGGCCATGCGGCACCGCCCCGCCCGACCGCCTGCCGCCCGTCAGGTGATGCTCTCGACCACGCCGCCATCGACGCGCAGCGCGGCGCCGGTGGTGGCGCTGGCCTGGGGCGATGCGACATAGACCGAAAGGCTTGCCACCTCTTCGGGGGTCGCGAAGCGGCGGATGATGGTCGAGGGCCGGTTCTCGGCCAGGAAGCGGCCTTCGATCTCCTCGACGGGAATGCCGCGCTCGGCGGCAAGGCCCGCGAGGAAGCTTTCGGCATTGGCGGTCCTGGTCGGGCCGGGCAGGATCGCGTTCACGGTGACGCCGCTGCCCGCCAGAGCCTTGGCCCAGCCCCTCGACAGCGCCTGGACGGCGGCCTTGCTCACGCCGTAATGCACCATCTCGACCGGGATGTTCTGGGCGGATTCGCTTGAGACGAACTGGATCCTGCCCCAGCCGCGCGCCTTCATGCCCGCCGCGTAATGCCGTGTCAGCCGCGCGCCGCTGGTCACATTGACCGAGAAGACCCGCTCCCAATCGGCATCTTCCAGATCGAAAAGCGGCTTCGCCTCGTAGATGCCAAGGTTGTTGACCAGGATATCCGCCTCCGGCCGGGCTTCGATCAGCGCCCGCGCGCCTTCGGGCGTGGCAAGATCCGCCCCGACGCCATGGGCAAGCGGTGCGGGCAGATCGGCGTTGATCACATCCGCCGTCTTATCGGCCGCCGCCGCCGTGCGGCCGGTCACGATCACCAGGGCCCCCGCCCCGGCCAGCCCTTTCGCGATGGCAAAGCCGATGCCCGCGGTCGATCCGGTGACGATGGCGGTCTTGCCGGTAAGGTCGATCTTCATGCTTTTCTTCCCTTGTGTCGGCGGTCAGGCGCGGCTGGCCTGATCCAGCGCGGCGATATCCTCCGCGCCCAGTTGCAAGGTGGTGGCGCGGATCAGGCTGTCGAGTTGCTCGGTCGAGGTGGCGCTGGCGATCGGCGCGGTCACATCGGGGCGCGCGATCAGCCAGGCCAGCGCGACCTCGGCCGGTTTGGCGCCATGGGCGCCCGCCACCGCCTCCAGCGCGTCCAGGATCCGCAGCCCGCGCGGGGTGAGATAGGCCTTGATCCCGGCGCCGCGCGGGCTCTGTCCCAGATCGGCCGCGCTGCGGTATTTGCCGGTCAGGAACCCGCTGGCCAGGCTGTAATAGGTGATGGTGCTGATCCCCTCGGCCCGGGCCAGATCCGAAAGCGCGCCCTCGTAGCCCGCGCGGTTGTGCAGGTTGAATTCGGGTTGCAGCACCTCGTATCGCGGCAGGCCGGTCGCCGACGAGACGTCCAGCGCGGCGCGAAGCTGCTCGGCGCTGTGGTTCGAGGCGCCGATGGCGCGCACCTTGCCCGCCCGGATCAGCCGGTCGTAGGCCGAGAGCGTCTCTTCGTAAGGCACGCTTTCGTCGTGCAGATGCGAGAGATAAAGGTCGATCCGGTCGGTCTTCAGACGGCGGAGCGAGGCTTCGGCCGCCCGCTCGATCCAGGTGGCGGAGAGGCCCTTTTCCTCTGGCCCCATCTCCATCCCGACCTTGGTGACGATGGTCACCGCGTCGCGGTTGCCGCGCGCGGCCATCCAGTCGCCGATGATCGTCTCGGATTCGCCCCCGGCATTGCCGGGCACCCAGGCCGAATAGACATCGGCGGTGTCGACGGTCTCGAACCCGGCGCCGAGGAAACGGTCGAGCAGGTCGAAGGACCGTGCCCGGTCCGCCGTCCAGCCGAAGACATTGCCGCCGAAGACAAGGGGTGAAATCGCGATGCCGCTGCGGCCAAGCTGCCGTTGGTGCATGATGCTCTCCTTCTGGGGTCGAGGCTTTAGATAATTGCGGTTCATTCCGCGTTAAATATCGGTATGGTGCGAAGACTGCGAACCATTGGTTTCGAATGGCATGGATCGGCTGACCAGCATGGCGGTTTTCGTCAAGGTGGTGGAGACGGGCTCCTTCACCGCTGCGGCGCAGGCCTTCGGCCTGTCGGCGGCCATGGTGGGCAAGCATGTCCGCGCGCTGGAGGAGCGGTTGCAGATCCCGCTCTTGAACCGCACCACGCGCCGACAGAGCCTGACCGATGTCGGCGCGCAGTTCCTGGAGCATTGCCGCATCGTTCTGGCCGAGGTCGCGGCCGCGGAAAGCCTTGCCGCGGAAAGCCAGTCGCGCCCGCGCGGGTTGTTGCGGGTGAATGCGCCGATCTCCTTCGGCTCTTCGAGCCTGGCCGAGGCCCTGCCCGACTATCTGCGCCGCTGCCCCGAGGTGCGGGTGGAGCTGTCGATCACCGACCGGATGGTCGATCTGGTCGACGAGGGTTTCGACGTGGTGATCCGCATCGGCCCGCTGGCCGATACCTCGCTGCGGGCGCGTGCGCTGGCGCCCTACCGGCTGGTGGCCTGCGCCGCGCCCGCCTATCTGGCCGAGCGCGGCACGCCCCGCCATCCCCGGGACCTGGCCGGGCATGCCTGCCTTGGCCTGGCGCACTGGGTGCCGCGGGACCTGTGGAGCTTCGACGGACCGGAAGGCCGGGTGGCGGTCGAGGTCTCCGGCCCGTTCGTCGCCAATATGGGGCCCGCGCTGCGCGTGGCGGCCTTGCAAGGGCTGGGCATCATCTTGCAGCCCGAGGTGCTGCTGGCCACCGATCTCGCCGCCGGGCGGCTTGTGGCGCTGCTGCCGGACTACCGCCCGCCCGCGCGCCCCATGCATCTGCTGACCCCACCGGGGCGGCGGCGGACGCAGAAGCTCGACAGTTTCGTGGCCTTCATCGCCGAACGCTTCGGGCCGGATCGGGCCTGAACCGCACGAATGGGGCGGGGAGGCTTGAGATGGAGGCGCTTTTATGGGATTACATGTCCCAAAACCGCCGTGCCTGTCGGCTGCATATAACATCCGATAATGTTGAATTATCGGATGTTGTGAAAGAACGGCGGATGCCTTGGCGCCACAGCCTGGATCCGCCGCAAATCGTCGGTTGCCCACCAGGACGGGACCGGGCCGAATGATCGCCCTCATCAGTGGGGGCCCCCTTTGCGCGGTTGCGACGCCTCAGTCGCAGCTCTTGGCTCCCAGGGCGATCGCGTCATGCCCCGAGATCAGATAATAGTCCCGGGTGATCATCCGCGCCTCGGACATGAACCAACGGCGCATCGCGGTCGGATAATAGCTGGCCATGGTATGGCCGGTCGCGGAGGAAAGACGTTCCAAGGTAAATCCCGAACCGGATTTCCATGCAGCCTCTGCCCTTGAAGGTGCCGGGGGGACCGGGTGCCCTCCGGCCGCTGTCTGCCCTTGCCCCAAGGGGGAACATCGGCTGGCCGGTTGCGGGAGGGCTTGCGGCGGCGACGAACAGGCTGCTGAAAGAGTATTTTGGGGCTGTCTTGAAGCGAAAATCTTCCCGACACGGTAGAAAATTGGACCGAAAACGGCCTGTTTTTGGCGCGCTGTCGGTCGAATTTCCTGTCTTTTGACGCAAGCTGCGGTTGCACATGATTTTTTCAGCAGCCTGCTAAGGCCGGGCCCGCAGCTATTCCTGAGGGCTACGGGCCAGCGCCTCCGCCTCGGCATGCGGTTCCAGCGCCGATCCGGCGCCGATACCGTCGAGATAGAGGTCCAGCGTCTCGGCGATCAGATCCGAGGCCGGCGCGAAGCCGGTGGTGGCGCCGGTCTTGATCGAAAGCGCCACCTGCCAGATCCCGGCCTCGTGGCACAGGATGTCGCGGCTGGTCGTCGTGCCGGTCTCGGTGGCAAGGATCCGGCACAGGCCGAGGTCGGTCTCATAGCTGCCAAGCACCCGCGTGGTCCCGCCGCCGGGCAGATCCGCCGTCCCGCCGGTGCCGAGCGCCAGCAGCGGATCCGGCGCCCCGGTCCCAAGGCTGCGGGGCGCGGTTTGAAAGCCAAGGCCGAAGGCCAGCGCCAGCAGCGCCGCCGCAAGCCCTGCCCCGAAGCCGTGGCGCAGGATGGGCCGCAGGCCGCCCCGCCGTTCCCCCGCGCGGCGCGGGCGGCGGGCGGGGGTCGGGGCGGAGGGGCGGCTGCCGCGATGGATCGGCGGAACGGTCCCCGCCTCCCCTCCCCTGCCCTGCGGATCCGGCGAGATCTGGTGGGCGGGCAAGGTTCGCGCCCCCTCCCCCGTCCGCCGGTGCGACGGCGCGCCCGGGTCCCCGGCCAGGCCCGCCACCACGCCCGCCGCTTCGGCCCCCCCTGCCCCGCCGCTTTCCAGCACGCTGCGCAGCAGGCGCTCGGGCACCGGGCCGGGGTCCATCGCGGCGCGCAGGGCCTCGGCGCTGCGGCGGAAGATCTCGAACCGCGCGGTCAGGCCCGGGTCGGTGGCCAGCCGGGCGCGCAGCGCCTGCGCGGTCGCAAGATCGAGTTCGCCATCGGCGAGGGCCATCAGCATTTCGTCGCTCACATCCATGTTTTCCCGTCCTTCCCGCCCGCGGCCCGCATCCCGCCGCCCGCCTCCAGCCGCTCCGCCAGCGCCAGGCGCGCCCGCGATAGCCTGCTCATCACCGTGCCCTCGGGCAGGTCGAGTGCCTGCGCCACCTCGCGGTAGCGCATCCCCTCGACGCAGACGAGCATCAGCACCACGCGCTGCTCCTCGGGCAGGCTGTCCATCGCGCGTTCGACCGCGCGCAATTGCAGCCGCGCCATCACGGTCTCGCGCCCGTCCTCGCCCCGAAGGGCGGTCTCGGGCTGGTCCTCGATGGTCTCGAACCGGCGCGCGGCGCGCAGATCGTCGATCCAGCCGTTGCGCATGATGCGAAACAGCCAGGAATCCAGCCGCGTCCCCGGCGTATAGGCGCCCAGGTTGCGCAGGGCCTTTTCGCAGGTCTGCTGCACCAGGTCATCCGCCGCATGCTGCGACCGGGCAAGACTGCGCGCGAAGGCCCGCAGGCGCGGCAGAAGGCCGATCATCCGGGCCCTGATCTCGTCTTCTGTTTCGGTCGCGCGTGCGGCGTTGCCCGCTGGCGGGCGCTCGGGGGCGGTCATCGCATTTCCTCGTTCTCCACCCGCGAAGAACGGGGGCCGGGCGATTTTATTCCCGGCCGGGGCGCAAAAACATGCCGCTCGGCGGCAAAAACCGGGTGGGGACGTGACTTTTTTCGCCCCGGCGTGTCTTTTGGGGCAAGGCCCGGGGAAAAATCGCGGAGACCGGGGGAATAAGAGGGCCCGCCGCGCCGTTTAAAGGGGGCCACCCTTGGGGTCCTCCTGCGGGTGCCGCCTGAAAACCTCGCCGAACCCCCCGGATCAGGAGACAAGCGCGATGACGAAATCCAACGCCCCGACCCGCCGCCAGTTGCTGGCCCGGCTTGGGCTGGCCTCGGGGCTGGCCTATGTCATGCCCTCGCTTTCCGGGATCGGGGTGGCGCGGGCCTCGGGCTCGGGCGGCGGATCGGGGGCCTCGGCGGGCTCGGCGCCGTCGCGCGGCGGGCGGGGCGGCCGGTCGCGGCCCTCGGC
>NZ_JBEFZE010000022.1:0-65770 GCF_042762395.1 Pseudogemmobacter sonorensis | reverse complement strand
GAAGCTGCGCTTCGCCATCCGCGAAGGCGGCCGCACCGTCGGCGCCGGCGTCGTCGCCAAGATCATCGCGTAATCAGGATGAAACGGAGGCGGGCATAAAAACCCGCTTCCGAACATCGAAGGGAAATCAGATGTCTGGACAAACCATCCGCATCCGGCTCAAGGCCTTCGATTACCGCGTCCTGGATGCCTCGACGCAGGAAATCGTAAACACCGCCAAGCGGACCGGCGCGCAAGTGCGCGGCCCGATCCCGCTTCCGAACAAGATCGAGAAGTTCACCGTTCTCCGCGGTCCGCACATCGACAAGAAGTCGCGTGACCAATGGGAAATCCGCACCCACAAGCGGCTTCTCGACATCGTTGACCCGACCCCGCAGACCGTGGACGCGCTGATGAAGCTCGACCTCGCCGCCGGTGTCGACGTCGAAATCAAAGTGTAAGGGGGCATCACGATGCGCTCTGGAGTTATCGCAAAGAAGCTGGGCATGACCCGGCTGTTCCTGGAGGACGGCAAGCAGGTTCCGGTCACGGTCCTGCAACTTGACGGTCTTCAGGTCGTGGCCAACCGCACCGCCGAAAAGGATGGCTATACCGCCGTCCAGCTTGGCGCGGGCTCGGCCAAGGCCAACCGCACCACCGCCGCGCAGCGCGGCCATTTCGCCAAGGCGAATGTCGCGCCCAAGCGCAAGCTGGCCGAGTTCCGGGTCAGCCCCGAGAACCTGGTCGAAGTGGGCGCCGAGATCTCGGCCGACCACTATGTCGCGGGCCAGTTCGTGGATGTCGCGGGCACCTCGATCGGCAAGGGCTTTGCCGGTGCGATGAAACGCCACAACTTCGGCGGTCTGCGCGCCTCGCACGGCGTGTCGATCTCGCACCGCTCGCATGGTTCGACCGGCCAGTGCCAGGACCCCGGCAAGGTGTTCAAGGGCAAGAAGATGGCGGGTCATCTGGGGGCCGTCCGCGTCACCACGCAGAACCTGCAAGTGGTCAAGACCGACGCCGAGCGCGGCCTGATCATGATCAAGGGCGCGGTCCCCGGCGCTGCCGGCGGCTGGGTCACCATCAAGGATGCCGTCAAGAAGGCTCCGTTCGCCGACGCGCCGCGTCCGGCCGCCATCAAGGCCGCCGGTGCTGTCGCCGAGGCCGCTCCGGCTGCCGAGACGGCGGTCGAAGGGGGTGAAGCATGAAACTCGACGTGATCAAGCTCGACGGATCCAAGGGCGGTTCCATCGACCTCGACGAGGCGCTGTTCGGCCTTGAGCCGCGCGCCGACATCCTGCACCGCGTGGTGCGCTGGCAGCGCGCGCGCGCGCAGGCTGGCACCCATTCGGTTCTGGGCAAGTCGGACGTCAGCTATTCGACCAAGAAGATCTACAAGCAGAAGGGCACCGGCGGCGCACGCCACGGTTCCAAGAAGGCCCCGATCTTCCGTCACGGCGGCGTCTACAAGGGGCCGACGCCCCGCAGCCACGCCCATGAGCTGCCGAAGAAGTTCCGCGCGCTTGGCCTGCGCCATGCGCTTTCGGCGAAGGCCAAGGCCGGTGAGCTTGTGATCCTCGACAGCCTCGCGCTGGCCGAGGCCAAGACCGCGGCCCTCGCCAAGACCGTCAAGGAACTGGGCTGGAAGCGCGTTCTGGTCATCGACGGTTCGGAAGTCGACGCGAATTTCGCGCTGGCGGCCCGCAACCTCGAAGGCATCGACGTGCTGCCGACCATCGGTGCCAATGTCTATGACATCCTCAAGCGTGACACCCTGGTGATCACCAAGGCGGGTGTCGAAGCCCTGGAGGCCCGACTGAAATGACCGCGAAACCCGAACATTACGATGTGATCCGCAAGCCGGTCATCACCGAGAAGGCCACGCTTGCCTCGGAAAACGGCGCGGTGGTCTTCGAGGTCGCCCTGACCGCGACCAAGCCGCAGATCAAGGAAGCGGTCGAGGAAGTCTTCGGCGTCAAGGTCAAGGCGGTGAACACCACCGTGACCAAGGGCAAGGAAAAGCGCTTCCGCGGCCGCCTGGGCGAGCGCAGCGACCGCAAGAAGGCCTATGTGACCCTTGAAGAGGGCCATTCGATCGACGTGTCGACCGGCCTCTGAGCGATCCATACCGACAAGGCAAGGCCCCCGCCGAATGGCGGGGGCCTTTGCTTTGCGGCTTGGGTGTCTGTTTGGGGGACGGGGCCGTCATTGAACTTCAAGGCCGCCTGGGCGACAAGTTCAGTCGGCGAGTTCACCAAAAGGTCGATGCGGCCGGCTCAAGCAATCATTCTTGTCGTTGCCGAGCTTCGGTCGCCCCGCAGCAAGCGACGCAAAACCAATGGGAGCCCCGCGCCGCCGCATTCCCCGATGCATCGAGGCAAGGAAAAAACCGCCTTCCCCATTGCCGCCCCGGCACCCTTCTGCTACTGACGCGCCACGCCAGCAGCCCCGGATTCGTCCGGGGCTCTTGGTTTTGTTCGAATCGATGCAGTTTCACATCGGTGCGAACCAGCAGTCGGGGATCTTCGGAGCCCTTAACCCCGGATCTTCACCGCAGCCCGCAACGGCAAGGTGACGGTCCTGAAGCAAACGGAAGACAGCAAACATGGCACTCAAGTCGTATAAGCCGACGACGCCTGGCCAGCGCGGGCTGGTTCTGATCGACCGTTCGGAGCTGTGGAAAGGCCGTCCTGTCAAAGCCCTCACCGAGGGTCTGAACAGCCAGGGCGGACGCAACAACACCGGACGTGTCACGGTTCGCCATCAGGGTGGCGGGGCCAAGCGCCTTTACCGGATCGTGGATTTCAAGCGCCGCAAATGGGACGTCGCCGCCACCGTCGAGCGGATCGAATATGACCCCAACCGTACCGCCTTCATCGCGCTGGTGAAATATGAGGATGGCGAGCTTGCCTATATCCTCGCGCCGCAGCGTCTCGCCGTCGGCGACAGCGTCCTCGCGGGCGCCAAGGTCGACGTCAAGCCCGGCAATGCGATGCCCTTCTCGGGGATCCCGATCGGGACGATCGTCCACAATGTCGAGCTGAAGCCCGGCAAGGGCGGCCAGTTGGCCCGCGCGGCGGGCACCTATGCCCAGTTCGTCGGCCGTGATGGCTCCTATGCCCAGATCCGCCTCTCCTCGGGCGAACTGCGCCTGGTGCGCCAGGAATGCATGGCGACCATCGGCGCCGTGTCGAACCCCGACAATTCGAACCAGAATTTCGGCAAGGCCGGCCGCCTGCGTCACAAGGGCGTCCGCCCGACCGTCCGCGGCGTCGCGATGAACCCGATCGACCACCCGCACGGCGGCGGCGAAGGCCGCACCTCGGGCGGCCGTCACCCGGTCACGCCCTGGGGCAAGCCCACGAAGGGCGCGCGCACCCGCACCAACACGTCGTCGGACAAATATATTGTCCGGTCGCGTCACGCCAAGAAGAAAGGGCGCTGATCCATGGCACGTTCCGTCTGGAAAGGCCCGTTCGTCGATGGTTATCTGCTGAAGAAGGCAGAGGCCTCGCGCGCCTCGGGCAAGAACGAGGTGATCAAGATCTGGTCGCGCCGTTCGACCATCCTGCCGCAATTCGTCGGCCTCACCTTCGGGGTCTACAACGGCAAGAAGCACGTCCCGGTTGCGGTGACCGAAGACATGATCGGTCAGAAGTTCGGTGAATATTCTCCGACCCGCACCTATTACGGCCATGTCGCCGACAAGAAAGCCAAGAGGAAGTAAGCCATGGGTAAGGAAAAGAATCCGCGCCGCGTGGCCGAAAACGAGGCTCAGGCCATCGCGCGCATGCTGCGCACCAGCCCCCAGAAGCTGAACCTTGTCGCCGGTCTGATCCGCGGCAAGAAGGTGGAAAAGGCGCTGGCCGACCTGACCTTCTCCAAGCGCCGCATCGCGGGCGAGGTGAAGAAGGTGCTGCAATCCGCGATCGCCAATGCCGAGAACAACCACGGCCTCGATGTCGACAACCTTGTCGTCGCCGAAGCCTGGGTCGGCAAGAACCTGGTGATGAAACGCGGCCGTCCGCGGGCACGCGGCCGGTTCGGCAAGATCATGAAGCCGTTCAGCGAAATCACCATCAAGGTGCGTCAGACCGGGGAGTCGGCATAATGGGTCAGAAGGTCAATCCGATCGGCATGCGTCTTCAGGTCAACCGCACCTGGGACAGCCGCTGGTTCGCTGAATCGAAAGACTACGGCAATCTCCTGCTGGAAGATCTCAAGATCCGCGAGTTCATCCACAAGGAAGCCAAGCAGGCCGGCATTTCCAAGGTCGTCATCGAGCGTCCGCACAAGAAATGCCGCGTCACCATCTATGCCGGCCGTCCCGGCGTGATCATCGGCAAGAAGGGCGCCGATATCGAGATCCTGCGCAAGAAGCTGTCGGCTTTCACGAAATCCGAACTGCATCTCAACATCGTCGAGATCCGCAAGCCGGAAGTCGATGCCCAACTGGTGGCCGAGTCGATCGCCCAGCAGATGGAGCGTCGGGTGTCCTTCCGTCGCGCCATGAAGCGCGGCGTGCAGAACGCCATGCGGATGGGCGCGCTCGGGATCCGGGTCAATGTCGCGGGCCGTCTCGGCGGCGCCGAGATCGCCCGGACCGAATGGTATCGCGAAGGCCGCGTGCCGCTGCATACCTTGCGTGCCGACATCGACTACGCGCTGTCCGAGGCCGAGACCCCCTACGGGATCATCGGCGTCAAGGTCTGGATCTTCAAGGGCGAGATCCTTGAGCACGATCCGCAAGCGCATGACCGCCGTCTGGCCGAAGCCGCGGAGGGCCCGTCTTCGCGCGGTCCGCGCCGCGAGCGCGGCGACCGCGAACGCGCGTAAGGAGTAGAGAAAGATGCTGCAACCGAAGCGCACCAAGTTCCGCAAGATGCACAAGGGCCGGATCTCCGGCGAGGCAAAAGGCGGCTTCCTTCTGAACTTCGGCTCCTTCGCCCTCAAGGCGACCGAGCCGGAGCGCGTCACCGCCCGCCAGATCGAAGCGGCCCGCCGCGCGATCACCCGCCATATGAAGCGTCAGGGCCGGGTCTGGATCCGGATCTTCCCGGACACCCCGGTTTCCTCGAAGCCGGTCGAAGTGCGGATGGGTAAGGGCAAGGGTTCGGTCGATTACTGGGCCTGCAAGGTCAAGCCGGGCCGCATCATGTTCGAGATCGACGGCGTCGCCGACGATATCGCTCGTGAGGCGCTGCGCCTTGGCGCCATGAAACTGCCGGTCCAGTCCCGCATCGTCGCGAAGGAAGACTGGTAAACCCGGATGGGCCGCGCGCCCGCCCGGTGAGAGACACGGCCCCCGGCGAGACGCTCGCCGGGGGCCTTTCCCTGTCCGTCGCCCCATTTTCCGCAGGAAACCCGCCATGGCCGAGATCGCCTCCCTGTTCGTCACCCGCCTTTACCGCGCCAAGCTGAACGAGCTTTCGCGCCGCAAGGTCGATTACCAGGAACTGCTTTCCTCTTGCGAGGCCATCGCCGGGGATGACGAGGCGGGCCAGGACTGGTGCGAGGCCAATGGCTATCCGGGCTATACCTCCTATGCCTCGCTCGACGATCTGCCCTGGCGCTTTCCGATCTTCGGCGATCTGGTCAAGGCGCTGGACAAGCATGTCGCGGCCTTCTGCGACGATCTGGGGTTCGACCTGAAGGGCCGCAAGCTTAAATGCGACAGCCTCTGGATCAACATCCTGCCCGAGGGCGGCACCCATGCCAGCCATATCCACCCGCATTCGGTGATCTCGGGCACGACCTATGTCGCCATGCCCGAGGGCACTTCGGCCCTGAAGCTGGAGGACCCCCGTCTGGCGATGATGATGACGGCGCCGGTGGTGCGGAAAGAGGCCGCGCCCGAGTTGCAGCGTTTCGTCTATGTCACCCCCGAGGTGGGCGAGGTGCTGCTGTGGGAAAGCTGGCTGCGCCATGAGGTGCCGATGAACCTGTCCGAGGAGGAGCGGATCTCGGTCAGCTTCAACTACGGCTGGGGCTGAGGTCCCGGCGCTGCGGGGGGATGCCGCCGACCGCAGGGACCCTTAGGCCGGTGCGCTGCCGGATGCCCTCCGCCCGATGGGTGCAGGGCCCAATCGGGCGAAAGCCCGCTCCGATCCGGGCCGGCCTCTCAGCAAGTCCCGCAGACGGCTCCGCAGACGGCCCGGTGGAGGGCTGTGATAACCGGATGGAAACAGCCCCGCGGGCAATGCCCGAGGAAAAGCCCCATGCCAAAAGAAAAGGCCCGCAGGACGCGGGCCTTTTCCGGGTGAAGAGAGGGCCGGGGATCAGAACCAGCCGGTGACCTTCTGCCAGACCGACTTCTTCGCGGGCGCGGCAGAGGCGGCGGCGACGACGGCCGGGGCCTCGGCGGCGGCCTCGGCGCTTTCCCCGGCCTCGGCCAGTTCCGGCAGCGGCTCGCCTTCGAAATGCTCTTCCTCGGCGGTCACTTCGGCGGCGGCGACGGTCGCCTCGGTGATGCCCTCGATCGCGTTCAGCGCGGCCAGGGTGGCCGGGCCCGCCAGGCCGTCGGCGACAAGGCCCTTCTCGGCCTGGAAGGCCTTGAGCGCCTTTCCGGTGCCCGGGCCGAAGGCGCCGTCCGCCGTCACGCCAAGCGCGGTCTGAAGCTTCTTCACCGCCTCGCCCTTCAGGCCCCGGCGCAGCAACACCAGCTCCGGCAGGCCGATCGCGGTGAAGGTATCGGGGCCGGCGATCCCGTCAGCGGCCAGGCCGTTGGCGGCCTGGAAGGCCTTGAGCGCCTTCTCCGTGCCGGGACCGAAATCCCCGTCCGCCGTCACGCCAAGCTTTTCCTGAAGGCGTTTCACCGGGGCGCCCTTGAGCCCTTTCTTGAGAATCGACACGCTATTAATCCTTCCTCAACTTGCGTGGCCACGCGCCACGCGCGCGATCCTAGCAGATCCCGGGGCAGGAAGGCGACCGGCTTTGCGCGCCGGTTGCGGCGGCTTGCCACCGAGGCGCGGGAAGGGGGGCGGAAAAGGGCAGGGCGGCAGGCCGGGGCCCGCCGCCTTGGGATCTGCGCGTCGAGACAGGGCAGGGGGCCAGGGGTTCGGACCTCCGGCCCCGCGGCCCTCAGCCCTAGGACGCCTGACCCCAGACATCCGGCGTGGTCGAGGCCTGTTCCATCGCGATGCGGATATCGCCGATCTCCAGCCCGGTGACGCCGTTCAGCCGGATCACGCCCTGCCAGGATTGCCCGGTGGCGGGATCGGTATAGTCGAGGACGAGGTCGGAATAGCCCTCGGCCGGATGGCTCTCGATCCGCGCGCCGGTGTAGTCGAGCTGCGCCTCGGTCCCCAGAACCACGGCCAGCGTGTCCTCGGCGGGGTCGAAATCCATGATGGTGATGCCGGTCGCGGGGGTATCGGCATCGGGCGCGTCCACCGCCCGGATCAGAAGGCCGATCTCGTCCTGGCCCGCGCCGCCATGGATCTCGATCCCGCCCAGGTCGTCGCCGGAGAGGCTGCCTGCGGCATAGATCGAATCCGCGCCCTCGCCGCCGCGCAGGGTGTCGCCGGAGGTGGCGTCGCCCTGCCGGTCGAGTTCGAGGAGGTCGTCGCCCGTGCCGCCGACGATCAGCGTGCCGCCCGAAGAGGTGGCCAGCAGCATGTCGTTCCCCGCACCGCCGAAGAGGGTCGTATTGGCGCCGACCGTCTGGATGTAATCCTCGCCCTCCATGCCGACGAAGGTCGAATCCGAGGCGTTGCCGACATAGATGTCGGTGCCCGCGCCCATGAAGACGGTGACGCCGCTGGCCGGCCCGTTGGGGGCGGTCAGGGTGCCCATCGTGGTCTCGATCCGAAGTGGCGGGCCGTAGAACACGTCGTCGCCGTTGGTGCCGCCATAGGTGCCGCCGGTGCCCAGCACCAGATTGCCGAGACTGTCGCGCGAAGGGGTCAGCAGATCGCCGTCCCGGAACGTGGGCGCCTCGGGATCGGGCGTGACCGGCAGGAGCGGGTCGGCGGGGGGCGGGGTCTCGGGCGTCGTCGGTTCGGGCTCCGGCTCGGCGGGTTCCGTGGGGGCGGGCTCGGCGGGTTCCGGTTCGAAAGGTTCCGGTTCGGGCTCCGGTTCCGCGGGCTCGGGCTCCGGCTCGACTGGGGGCGGCGTTTCCGTATCGTCGTCTTCGCCCTCGGGGAAGGGGTCGGGGGCCCCGGGATCCTGGGGCTCGCCCTCCGGCAGGTCTTCGTCCTGCGGATCCTTGTCTTCCGGATCCTTGTCTTCCGGATCCTCGGGATCGAGCGGGATGATCGCGCCGCCGTCGTCCATGGGGGGCGCGTCCTCGCCGTGCTCGTCGTCATCCTTCAGATCGTTGACGGCCATATAGCCGAAGCCCAGACCGAACATGGCAATAAGTGCGACCTCGAACAATGGAGTTCTCCATCCAAATACAATCCGGTCCCGATGCCGGAGTTTGGTTAATTCCTTGCACCAGTGCTGTGGAGACATCGGGGCGGCATTGTGGCAAGGGCAAGAAATCCCGGGGCCGTGTCCCTTGTCGGCTCCTGAGAGGGGCGCCGGGCCCCTGCGCCGCATTGCGGGGGGGGGGCATGGCGCGGGACCGGGCCGCGCCCGCGACGGAAATACGGGATCGGGGCGGGGGACGGGAATAATCCTTGCTCTCGGGGGCGGGGTCCTGTAGTGGGACGCATCCACGGTTCCGGGGCGACTCGGACTCGTGGCATTTCATTGATCCACCAGGCCCATGGTGACCCTCGCGCGAAGATGGCAGGGGCCCTCTGGTGAATGTAAAGGATAAAGGCGGATGAGCGCCAAGGAACTGACCGGGAAAACCCCGGACCAACTGCGTGACACCCTTGTCGCGCTGAAGAAGGAAGCGTTCAACCTGCGCTTCCAGCAAGCGACCAACCAGCTTGAGAACACCGCCCGCATGCGCGCCGTGCGCCGTGAAGTGGCCCGGATCAAGACCGTTCTCGGCCAAAAAGCCGCTGAAGCTGCGAAGTAAGGAAGAACGAAGATGCCCAAGCGTATCCTGCAAGGCACCGTGACCTCGGACAAGAACGAACAGACCGTCACCGTTCTGGTCGAGCGTCGCTTCAAGCACCCGCTGCTGCAAAAGACCGTGCGCAGCTCGAAGAAATACCGCGCCCATGACGCGGAAAACAAATTCAAGGTCGGCGACAGCGTCCGCATCGAGGAATGCGCGCCGATCTCGAAGACGAAGCGTTGGAAAGTGGTGGTCGAGGCCTGAGCGATCAGTCCTCTCCATCGCTCTGACTTTATGAGCGAAACCCCGGGGCGGTCCCGCATTGGCCGTCCCCGAAGGTCGGGAGAAACCAAATGATCCAGATGCAAACGAATCTGGATGTTGCTGACAACTCCGGCGCGCGCCGGGTGCAGTGCATCAAGGTTCTGGGCGGCTCGCACCGCCGTTATGCGTCCGTCGGCGACATCATCGTGGTGTCGGTGAAGGAAGCGATTCCGAAGGGGCGCGTGAAGAAGGGCGATGTCCGCAAGGCCGTCGTCGTGCGCACCGCCAAGGAAGTCCGCCGTGAAGATGGCACCGCGATCCGCTTCGACCGCAACGCCGCCGTGATCCTGAACAACTCGGGCGAGCCGGTCGGCACCCGTATCTTCGGGCCGGTGGTGCGCGAGCTGCGCGCCAAGAACTTCATGAAGATCATCTCGCTTGCGCCGGAGGTGCTGTAATGGCTGCGAAACTCCGCAAGGGTGACACGGTGGTCGTGCTCACCGGCAAGGACAAGGGCAAGCAGGGAGAGATCACCTCGGTCGCGCCCAAGGCCGGGAAGGCCGTGGTCGATGGCGTGAACATCGCGATCCGCCACACCAAGCAATCGGCCGGTTCGCAAGGCGGGCGCATCCCGCAGGCGATGCCGATCGACCTGTCGAATCTTGCCCTCTTGGACAAGAACGGCAAGGCCACCCGCGTCGGCTTCCGCGAGGAAGACGGCAAGAAAGTGCGCTACGCCAAGACCACCGGGGAGGCGATCTGATGCTTGACACCGCAACCTATACCCCGCGTCTGAAGGCCGAATACAAGTCGAAGATCCGTGCCGCCATGAAGGAGGAATTCTCCTACAAGAACGACATGCAGATCCCGCGGCTTGACAAGATCGTCCTGAACATGGGCGTCGGCGAGGCCGTGAAGGAAACCAAGAAGGTCAAGCAGGCCGCCGAGGAGCTTTCGCTGATCGCCGGCCAGAAGGCCGTCATCACCAAGGCCAAGAAGTCGATCGCCGGCTTCCGTGTGCGCGAAGAGATGCCGCTTGGCACCAAGGTCACCCTGCGCGGCGACCGGATGTATGAATTCCTCGATCGGCTCATCAACGTGGCTCTGCCCCGCGTCCGCGACTTCCGCGGCGTGAAGGGCACCAGCTTCGACGGCAGTGGCAACTACGCCATGGGCCTGAAAGAGCATATCGTGTTCCCGGAAATCAACTTCGACAAGGTCGACGAGGTTCTGGGCATGGACATCATCATCTGCACGAACGCCAAGACCGATGCGGAAGCGAAGTCGCTGCTGAAGCACTTCAACATGCCGTTCTCGGCCTGATCGCGAGGAACCTGATTTATGGCAAAGAAATCCATGGTGAACCGCGAGGTCAAGCGCGCCAAGCTGGTGAAGCAATACGCTTCCAAGCGCGCCAACCTGAAGGCGGTGATTGAAGACCAGTCGAAGCCCATCGAGGAGCGGTTCGCCGCCACCCTCAAGCTGGCCGAACTGCCCCGTAACTCGTCGGCCGTGCGGATCCACAACCGCTGCCAGCTGACGGGCCGTCCGCATGCGTATTATCGCAAGCTGAAACTGTCGCGGATCATGCTGCGCGAACTGGCCTCGTTCGGCCAGATCCCCGGCATGGTCAAGTCGAGCTGGTAAGGGAGCGAACAGATGCCTGTGAATGATCCCATCGGCGATATGCTGACCCGCATCCGCAACTCGCAGCTTCGCGGCAAGTCGACCGTCGTCACCCCGGCCTCGACCCTGCGGGCGCGGGTGCTGGACGTGCTGCTGGCGGAAGGCTATATCCGCGGCTACGAGAAGGCCGAGACCGCGAACGGTCAAGGCGAATTCACCATCTCCCTGAAATACTACGAGGGCGAGCCGGTCATCCGCGAATTGAAGCGGGTCTCGAAGCCGGGCCGCCGCGTGTATATGGGCGTGGAGCAACTGCCCTCGGTCCGCAACGGGCTGGGCGTGGCCATCGTCTCCACCCCGAAGGGGGTTCTGTCGGATGCGAATGCACGGGCTGCCAATGTTGGCGGCGAAGTGCTTTGCACCGTGTTCTGAGGAGGGTGGAATGTCCCGTATCGGCAAGAAACCCGTCCCGCTGGCGAAAGGCGTCACCGCCTCGCTTTCGGGCCAGACCATCGAAGTGAAGGGCCCCAAGGGCACCCGCAGTTTCACCGCGACCGACGATGTCACCATCGCGATCGAGGGCGAAGAGGTGAAGGTGACCCCGCGCGGCCTCTCGAAGCGCGCGCGCCAGCAATGGGGCATGACCCGCTCGATGATCGAGAACCTCGTGACCGGCGTCACCACCGGTTTCAAGAAAGAGATGGAAATCTCGGGCGTCGGCTATCGTGCCGCCGTTCAGGGCAATGTCCTGAAGCTTTCGCTTGGCTTCTCGCATGAAGTGAACTTCGAAGTTCCCAAAGGCGTCACCGTGACCTCGGCCAAACCGACCGAGATCACCGTCGAGGGGATCGACGAGCAACAGGTCGGCCAGGTCGCGGCGAATATCCGCGAATGGCGGCGCCCCGAGCCCTACAAGGGCAAGGGGATCCGCTACAAGGGCGAGTTCATCTTCCGCAAGGAAGGCAAGAAGAAGTAAGGGGCGCAACAATGGCTTTGAACAAAAGAGAGCTGTTCCTGAAGCGCCGCCTGCGCGTTCGGAACAAGATCAAGGCGGCGAATGCCGGGCGTCTGCGCCTGTCGGTCCACCGCTCGTCGAAGAACATCAGCGTCCAGCTGATCGACGATGTGAAGGGCGTGACGGTCGCGGCGGCTTCGACCTTGGAAAAAGAACTTGGTGTGGTCGGCAAGAACAATGTCGAGGCCGCAGCCAAGGTGGGTTCGGCCATCGCCGAACGCGCCAAGGCGGCCGGTGTCGAGAGCGTCTATTTCGACCGTGGCGGCTTCCTCTTCCACGGGAAGATCAAGGCGCTTGCCGATGCCGCCCGTGAAGGCGGCCTGAAGTTCTGATCCCTGCGGGTGGCGCGGCTGGTCCGCGTCGCCCCGATGATCCGGGGGCGGGTTTTCGGACCTGCCCACCAGGATTGGCCAATACGGGCGCGGATGCGTCCCCACGAAAGGAATGCCTCATGGCAGAACGTGAAAACCGCCGGGATCGCCGCGAAAGCCGCGAAGAGACCCCGGAATTCGCCGATCGTCTCGTTGCGATCAACCGCGTCTCGAAAACCGTGAAGGGCGGCAAGCGTTTCGGCTTTGCGGCGCTTGTCGTGGTGGGGGACCAGCGCGGCAAGGTCGGCTTCGGCAAGGGCAAGGCCAAGGAAGTGCCGGAGGCCGTCCGCAAGGCCACCGAACAGGCCAAGCGCTCGATGATCAAGGTGCCGCTGAAGGATTCGCGCACCGTTCACCACGATATCGAGGGCCGTCACGGCGCCGGCAAGGTGGTGATGCGGACCGCCGTCCCGGGGACCGGCATCATCGCCGGCGGCCCGATGCGCGCCGTCTTCGAGATGGTGGGCATCCAGGATATCGTGGCGAAGTCGATCGGGTCGCAAAACCCCTACAACATGATCCGTGCGACCTTCGAGGGTCTCAAGAAGGAAGCCTCGCCCCGCTCCGTGGCCTCGCGCCGCGGCAAGAAGGTGGCCGAGATCCTGAAGAAGCCCGAGGCTGAAGCCGCGCCGACCGAAACTCCGGCAGAGGGTTGATCCATGTCGAAAAAAACCATCGTCGTGAAGCAGGTGGCTTCGGCCGCCCGTCGCCCCGAGATCCAGACCAAGACCCTGATCGGTCTGGGCCTGAACAAGATGAACCGCACCCGTGAGCTGGAGGATACCCCTTCGGTGCGCGGCATGGTCGCCAAGATCCCGCATCTGGTGAAGATCATCGAAGAGCGCGGCTGAGATCGGCCCGCTTTTGCGAAAACCAGACGCCCCGGTTCCGCCGGGGCGTTTTGCTTTGGGCGGCGCCAAGAATGTTGCGGCCTTGCCCCGCTGCCGTTAACCTTTCGTTAAGGATTTTGACGGGAGAATGGTGATGCGGAATATGCGCGTTCTTTGGATCGGGGCCTTGGCTTGGGCGCTGTCGGTCGCGACTGTGGCACAAGTCGCGGCGCATGGCGGGGGCTGCCGGAAAAGCTCGCCCCCGGGCCAATGCTGCCACATGGACAATTCGGTCGGGCGGGTCCATTGCCACTGATCCGGCTGCGCGCGGTCTTGCCGGGGTGAGGCCCCGGCTTCTCCCGGCGAGTGCGGTCGCGCGGCCCTTGCCCGCGCCTCGGGCTCAGGGCGCGGTGCTGCCGGGGCGTTGCAGGTTCAGCATTCTGATCTCGACCGTATAGCGGCGCGGCGCCTCGCCCATGTCGGGTGAAAAGGCCGGACCGGGCGAGGCGGCGCGGAACTGCTCGATCGCGATGCCGTCGGCCACCGGATTGCCGGAGCTTCCCGCCACGCGGACCTCGGAGATCGTGCCGTCGCGGGCGATGGCGAAGCTGACGAGCACGCTGAAATCGCCGAGGATGCCGTAACGCTCCAGCGCCGCGCGGTGGTCGGGCTGGGCGGCGATCCAGGCAAGCAGCGCTGCCTGGTATTCCGTCTCGTTCGCCGCATCCGCAGGGGCGGGGGCTTCGGGAACAGGGGCCTCGGGAACAGGGGCCTCGGGGGGCAGATCCTGCGCCCGCAGCGCGGGGGAGGCCAGCAGCGCGAGGCCGGTGAGGAGAACGGCCGAAAGGCGGGCTCGGGGCAGGGGTGCGGCGGCAAGCCGGAACGCGGACATGGTCGGACCTTGATCAGGGGAAGGGGGCGGCTTGCCAGAGGGGTGGCCGTGGTCTATAGGCCCAAGGTGGCCCAAAGGGCCGCGACTCACAATCAAGAAATGCCGTGTTGGCCCCATCCGTCGCAGGCGGGGTCGTTCCGGCCAAGGAGATGCGACATGAAACTGAATGAATTGCGCGACAACGCCGGCGCGGCGAAGAAGCAAAAGCGCGTTGCGCGCGGCCCGGGTTCGGGCAAGGGCAAGACCGCCGGGCGCGGGATCAAGGGCCAGAAGTCGCGCTCGGGCGTGGCGCTGAACGGTTATGAGGGTGGCCAGATGCCGCTCTACCGCCGCCTGCCCAAGCGCGGCTTCACCAAGCCGAACCGCAAGGAATACGCGGTCGTCAACCTGGGCCTGATCGAGAAGTTCATCGGCCTGGGCAAGCTGGACGCGAAGGCCGAGATCACCGAGGATCTGCTGGTCGAAGCGGGCCTGACCTCGAACAAGCGCGACGGCATCCGCGTGCTGGCCAAGGGCGAGATCACCACGGCGGTCACGCTGAAGGTCACCGGCGCCTCGGCTTCGGCGGTGGAAGCGGTGCAGAAGGCCGGTGGCACCCTCACCGTCGCGGCCTGAACTTGAAGAACCGGGTTGTGGGCGGCGCCCCCGTCGCTTACATCACCTGAGCAGTTTTTCCTGCGCCGCCGGACCGGAAAACGGGTCCGGCGGCGCTGTCCATGAAAGAGACCGGAAATGGCTTCTGCCGCAGAGCAAATGGCCGCGAACCTCTCCTGGGGTGCGCTGGCCAAGGCGACCGACCTTCGCCAACGCATCTTCTTCACGATCGGCCTGCTGATCGTCTATCGCATCGGCACCTATATTCCGGTGCCGGGCATCGACGGCGACGCGCTGCGGGAGTTCATGCGCCAGGCGGGGCAGGGCATCGGCGGCATGCTGAACATGTTCACCGGCGGCGCGATTTCCCGGATGGGGATCTTCGCCCTTGGGATCATGCCCTATATTTCGGCCTCGATCATCGTGCAGCTTCTGGGCACGATGTACGAGCCCTGGAAGAACCTCAAGAAAGAGGGCGAGCTGGGGCGCAAGAAGCTCAACCAATACACCCGCTACGGCACGGTGCTTCTGGCGATCTTCCAGGCCTACGGGATCGCGGTCTCGCTTCAGGCGGGCGACATGGCGCATGAGCCGGGGCTTTTCTTCATCGCCAGCGCGGTGATCACTCTGGTCGGCGGCACGATGTTCCTGATGTGGCTGGGCGAGCAGATCACCGGGCGCGGCATCGGCAACGGCATTTCGCTGATCATCTTCGTCGGCATCGTGGCCGAGATCCCGGCGGCGATGGCGCAGTTCCTGGCCCAGGGCCGGTCCGGCGCGATCTCGACCCCGCTGATCCTGGGGATCATGGTGCTGGTCGTGGCGGTGATCATGTTCGTCGTCTTCATGGAACGCGCGCTGCGCAAGATCCATATCCAGTATCCGCGCCGCCAGGTGGGGATGAAGGTCTATGACGGCGGCTCGTCGCACCTGCCGATCAAGGTCAACCCGGCGGGCGTCATCCCGGCGATCTTCGCCAGCTCGATCCTGCTGCTGCCGACCACGCTGGGAACCTTCTCGGGGTCCTCGACCAATCCGGTGATCTCGACCATCACCGCCTATCTGGGATATGGCCAGCCGCTGCATGCGCTTCTGCTTGCGGTCATGATCGTCTTCTTCAGCTATTTCTACACCCAGAACGTCAGCTTCAAGGTCGACGACGTGGCCGAGAACCTGAAGAACCAGAATGGCTTCATCCCCGGCATCCGCCCCGGCAAGAAGACCGAGGACTACCTTTCCTATGTGGTGAACCGCATCCTGGTGCTCGGCTCGGCCTATCTGTCGCTGGTCTGCCTTCTGCCCGAATTCCTGATCGCCCGCCTGGGCCTGCCGTTCTACTTCGGCGGCACCTCGGTCCTGATCGTGGTCTCGGTCACGATGGATACGATCAACCAGGTGCAGTCGCATCTTCTGGCGCATCAGTATGAATCGCTGATCGAAAAGTCGCAGCTTCGCGGCAAGCGCAAGTCGGGGCCGCGCGCTCCGGCCCGGCGCTGATCATTCTGGCATCCCCGGGGACAGGGAAACATGGCAAAGAACATCATCCTGCTGGGGCCTCCCGGCGCGGGCAAGGGCACCCAGGCGAAGCGTCTTGAAGACGACCGAGGCATGGTCCAGCTTTCCACCGGCGACATGTTGCGCGAGGCCAGAAGCTCGGGCTCCGAGATGGGGCGGCGCGTGGCCGAGATCATGGACAAGGGCCAGCTTGTCACCGACGAGATCGTGATCGGCCTGATCGCCGAGAAGATCGAGGCCGGATCCGAGGGTGGCTTCATCTTCGACGGCTTCCCCCGCACGCTGAAACAGGCCGATGCGCTTGGCGCGCTTCTGGCCTCGAAGGGCACGACGCTGGATGCGGTGATCGAGATGCGGGTCGATGACGCCGTGCTCGTGAAGCGGATCACCGGGCGCTACACCTGCGGCCAATGCGGCGCGGTCTATCACGACGAGACCCGCCCGACCAAGGTCGCGGGCACCTGCGACGCCTGCGGCAGCCACGACCTGCGCCGCCGCGCCGACGATACCGAAGAGGCGCTGACCACGCGGCTGATGGAATATTACAAGAAGACCTCGCCCCTGATCGGCTATTACTATGCCAAGGGCGATCTGTATCCCGTCGACGCCCTGGCCGAGATGGACAGCGTGGCCCGGGCCATCGCTGCGGTCCTGGACGGCGAAACCGCTTGACAAGGCCCGAATTCCTGCCGGTCGCCCTTGACGGGCAGGTCAAATCCCCATATGGCACGGCGTCCCGGCATGGAATCGGTGTTTTCCGGTTCCGGCCTGGTTTCCCCCGCGGGGAAGATCGTGTTCAGGGCGTTCGCCCTGGACGGTTGTGAGAAAAGGTTCCGGCGCTACGGAATCGCAACGAAAGGAAGATGCGCGTGGCACGTATTGCTGGCGTCAACATCCCTACCCAGAAGCGCGTTCCCATCGCGCTGACCTACATCACCGGCATCGGCCAGCACACCGCTGGCCTGATCTGCGAGGCCCTGAAGATCGAGCCCGCCCGCCGCGTGAACCAGCTTTCCGACGCCGAAGTGCTGGCGATCCGTGAATATATCGACGCGAATTTCACCGTCGAGGGCGATCTGCGTCGCGAAACCTCGATGAACATCAAGCGCCTGATGGACCTTGGCTGCTATCGCGGCCTGCGTCACCGCAAGGGCCTGCCGGTCCGCGGTCAGCGCACCCATACCAACGCCCGCACCCGCAAGGGCCCGGCGAAGCCCATCGCCGGCAAGAAGAAGTAAGGGAGGGCGCTAGACATGGCACGTGATCCGAAAGCCGCTTCGCGCGTGAAGCGCAAGGAACGCAAGAACATCGCCACCGGCGTGGCGCATGTGAATTCGTCCTTCAACAACACCAAGATCCTGATTTCGGACGTTCAGGGCAATGCCATCTCCTGGTCGTCGGCCGGGACCATGGGTTTCAAGGGCTCGCGCAAGTCGACGCCCTATGCCGCCCAGATGGCCGCCGAGGATGCCGGCCGCAAGGCGCAGGAACATGGCGTCCGCACGCTGGAAGTCGAAGTCCAGGGCCCCGGCTCGGGCCGTGAATCGGCTTTGCGCGCGCTGGCGGCGGTGGGCTTCACCATCACCTCGATCCGCGATGTGACGCCGCTTGCCCACAACGGCTGCCGTCCGCCCAAGCGCCGCCGCGTCTGAGGCGACAAGATCAAGGCCGGGCCATGCGTTCCGCATGGTCCGGTTCGCGCGTTTTTCGGTTCGCGCCACTGCAATGAACCGCATGATGACCCTCGGGCGCCCCGTTTCTTCTGGACCATGGAGACGGCGGCAGGAATGGAGGAAATCCATGATCCACAAGAACTGGCAGGAACTGATCAAGCCGACGCAGCTTGTCGTGAAGCCGGGGGCCGATGCCGCGCGTGTCGCCACCGTCATCGCCGAACCGCTGGAGCGCGGCTTCGGCCTGACCCTGGGCAATGCGCTGCGCCGGGTGCTGCTGTCGTCGCTGCAGGGCGCCGCGATCACCTCGGTGCAGATCGACAACGTGCTGCATGAGTTTTCCTCGGTGCCCGGCGTGCGCGAGGACGTGACCGACATCATCCTCAACCTCAAGGGCGTCAGCCTGAAGATGGATGTGGAGGGGCCCAAGCGCATCTCGATCTCGGCCAAGGGGCCGGGCGTGGTGACCGCGGGCGCGATCTCGGAGACCCACGGGATCGAGGTCCTGAACAAGGAACATGTCATCTGCCACCTCGACGATGGCGCCGACGTGTTCATGGAGCTGACGGTCAATATCGGCAAGGGCTATGTCTCGGCCGACAAGAACCGCCCCGAGGATGCGCCGATCGGCCTGATCCCGATCGATGCGATCTATTCGCCGGTCAAGAAGGTCAGCTATGAGGTCCAGCCCACCCGCGAGGGCCAGGTGCTCGACTATGACAAGCTGACCATGAAGGTCGAGACCGACGGCTCGCTGACCCCCGACGATGCCGTGGCCTATGCCGCGCGCATCCTGCAGGACCAGCTTTCGATCTTCGTCAACTTCGACGAGCCGGAAGCGGCCAAGGGCGTCGAGGCCGATTCGGGCCTTGAGTTCAACCCGCTGCTGCTCAAGAAGGTCGACGAGCTGGAATTGTCGGTCCGTTCGGCCAACTGCCTCAAGAACGACAATATCGTCTATATCGGCGATCTGATCCAGAAGACCGAGGCCGAGATGCTGCGCACGCCGAACTTCGGCCGCAAGTCGCTGAACGAGATCAAGGAAGTGCTTTCCGGCATGGGCCTGCACCTCGGCATGGAGGTCGAGGACTGGCCGCCGGAGAACATCGAGGACCTCGCCAAGCGCTTCGAAGACCAGTTCTGAGCCGCCAAGGCTTGACGATTCCGGGGGGCGTGGCTACACGCCCCCCATTCAATGCCCCGGTTGCGGGGGAATCCCTGGGCAATCCCGCCCCAACGACGCCGGTCCAACGCAGGTCGGCAACACAAAGCATAACGATAGGAGACCATCATGCGTCACGCCCGCGGCTACCGCCGTCTGAACCGCACCCATGAGCACCGCAAGGCGCTCTGGGCCAATATGGCCGGCTCGCTCATCGAGCACGAACAGATCAAGACCACGCTGCCCAAGGCCAAGGAACTGCGCCCGGTGGTGGAAAAGCTGATCACGCTGGCCAAGCGCGGCGATCTGCACGCCCGCCGCCAGGCCGCCGCGCAACTGCGCGAGGACAAGGACGTGGCCAAGCTGTTCGACATCCTCGGCCCGCGCTACAAGGATCGTCAGGGCGGCTATATCCGCGTCCTGAAGGCCGGTTTCCGCTATGGCGACATGGCGCCGATGGCGATCATCGAATTCGTCGACCGCGACCCCTCGGCCAAGGGCGCCGCCGACCTCGCGCGTGAGAACGCCGAAGACTGAGAACGCAGCAGTCCGGGGCTTCGATCCCGATGCGATCTTTTCCGAAAAGGCCCGCCCCCGAAAGGCGGGCCTTTTTGTCTTTCCCGCTGCCGCAGCCCATCCCCTTGCGCCAATCTCCTGTCGCGGTCCGAAAAAGAGAATTGAGCTTGCGCTCCCGCCTCCGGGCGCAAACACTCAATCCTGAGTAGAATCGCCCGATTCTGGATCAATCAGCATGTCGGAACGGAAGGCCATCACCTTGCTTCTGGAACAGCTCGCAGTGCTTGCGCCCATGGGTTACACGGTCGGGCTTCATATCCGTTTCGCGACCCCGTTGGTCTATACCAGCTCCTACCCGACCGCCTGGGTGGAGCATTACAACTCGCATTCCTATTATCTGAGAGATCCGCTTGTCTTCTGGGGGGTCGGTGTGGAGGGCACCACCCGCTGGAGCGACATTCCCCTGCCTGACCCATTCGGTGTGATGAAGAAGGCCGCTGCCCACGGCCTGAATTTCGGTGCCGTCAGCTCTTATGGCCCGATCACCTCGCGCTCCATCGTCGGCATCGCCCATGCCGAGCGCGAATTCACCGATGGAGAGCTTGGCCAGCTTCGGGAACTGACGGTGCGGCTTCATATCGAAGCCAAGCCGCCCTCGGAACTGACCAGGGCGCAGATCGAGGCGCTGCGATGCGTCGCGAACGGGGATCGGCATTCGGCGGCGGCGGAAAAGCTCGGCATCACGGAAAGCGCCTTCAAGGCAAGGCTTCAGTCGGCCCGGATCCGGCTGGAGGCGCGGACGACCTCCGAGGCGGTCCGTAAGGCAAGGGAATACCGCCTGCTCTAAGAAACCGTTCCCCTTCTATAGGTTAACCCAACCTCCAGAAGGAGAACCACCATGGAAGTCACCACCCTTTCCTACCAGAATCTGCATGTCCACGGCCAGCTTTTCGCCAATATGTTCCGGGCGCGGCACCGCACGTTCATCCAGCAGGCGAAATGGGAATTGCCCCAGGCCGACGGGATGGAATTCGACCAATACGACACCCCCGCCAGCCGCTGGGTCGCGGTCCATCGCCATGGCGAGGTGATGGCCGGGGTGCGGCTGACGCCGACCACGCATCGTTGCGGCATCTACAGCTACATGATCCGCGACGCCCAGCTTGGCCTTTTGCAGACCATCCCCTCCAATCTTCTGCAATTCGAGGCCCCGGTTGATCCCAATATCTGGGAATCGAGCCGTGTCTTCGTCTCGGATCTTGTCCCGGCGGCCGAGCGGCTGCGGGTGCAGATGCAGTTGATCCACGAGATGGTCGTCTCGGCGCGCGAGCTTGGCGCGACCACGCTTCTGGGCATCATCCCGGAAAACAGCCCCCGGCTGGCGCGCCGCGTCGGGCTGGATTGCGTCCCGGTCGGTCCGGTGATGGATTTCGGGGGGGCGGGTTCGGTCTGCGTGTCGATCAGCATGGCGACCAAGCTGCACTGACGCATTTCAGGGGTGGGGTGTGATCTTTGCTGCGATCGGGGCCTCCCCTGCCGGGGGGCCCCTTCCCTTTGGCGCAAAGGCTTGGGGACAAGGCGGCGCTTTTGCTTTTCCGCGGCACAAGGTAATCTGCCGCCATGGCCGATCTTTTCGACACGCCCGATGCCTCGCGCGGCCCCGCGAAAGGGGACAACGCGCCGCGCCCGCTGGCCGACCGGCTGCGGCCGAAGGCGCTGGACGAGGTGATCGGGCAAGAGGCGGTGCTGTCCGCAGACGGCCCCCTGGGCGCGATGCTGGCGGCGGGAAGCCTGTCCTCGCTGATCCTCTGGGGGCCGCCGGGCGTCGGCAAGACCACCATCGCGCGGCTGCTCGCGGCCCGCACCGATCTGGCCTTCGTGCAGATCTCGGCGATCTTCACGGGCGTCCCGGACCTGCGCAAGGTCTTCGAGGCGGCGAAGATCCGGCGCGCGAACGGGCAGGGGACGCTGCTTTTCGTCGATGAGATCCACCGCTTCAACAAGGCCCAGCAGGACGGTTTCCTGCCGCATATGGAGGATGGCACCGTGCTTCTGGTCGGCGCCACCACCGAAAACCCGTCGTTCGAACTGAACGCCGCGCTGCTGTCGCGCGCCCAGGTCATCGTGCTGGAGCGGCTGTCGCCCGCCGATCTGGAGCGGCTGGCCCAGCGGGCCGAGCGCGAACTGGGCCGGGCGCTTCCCTTGCGGGCCGAGGCGCGCGAGGCGCTTCTGGACATGGCCGACGGCGACGGGCGGGCGCTTTTGAACCTTGTCGAGCAGGTGGCGTCCTGGCGGCTCGACCATCCGCTCGACCGGGCGGAACTGTCCAGGCGGCTGATGCGGCGCGCGATGCGCTACGACAAATCCGGCGAGGAGCATTACAACCTGATCTCGGCCCTGCACAAATCGGTGCGCGGCTCGGACCCGGATGCGGCGCTTTACTGGTTCGCGCGGATGCTGGAGGGCGGCGAGGATCCCCGCTTCCTGGCCCGCCGCCTGACCCGGATGGCGGTCGAGGATATCGGGCTGGCGGATCCGCAGGCGCATACGGTCTGCCTCGACGCCTGGAACAGCTATGAGCGGCTCGGCTCGCCCGAGGGCGAGTTGGCGCTGGCCAATGCGCTGGTCTATCTCGCGCTGGCGCCGAAGTCGAACGGGGTTTACGCGGCCTACAAGGCCGCCCGGGC
Organism: Pseudogemmobacter sonorensis; assembly: GCF_042762395.1. Taxonomy (NCBI): domain Bacteria; kingdom Pseudomonadati; phylum Pseudomonadota; class Alphaproteobacteria; order Rhodobacterales; family Paracoccaceae; genus Pseudogemmobacter; species Pseudogemmobacter sonorensis. The sequence goes on along the minus strand of NZ_JBEFZE010000022.1, from coordinate 43,693 downwards.
CTCGGCGCGCGAAACCGGCAGCCTGATGCCGCCGCGCCATATCCTGAACGCGCCGACCCGGCTGATGAAGGACATCGGCTATGGCGCGGGCTATGCTTATGACCACGATGCCGAGGACGGCTTCTCCGGCCAGGACTATTTCCCCGAGGGCATGAAGCGCCCGGTGTTCTACGCCCCGCCCGAGCGCGGCTTCGAGCGCGAATTGCGCAAGCGCATCGATTATTTCGCCAAGCTGCGCGCCCGCCGCCAGGGGCCGGGTCAGGGTCAGGGGCCTGGGCCGGGACGGGAGGGTGAATGAGCGGGGGCTTTCGCCCGGGCCCCGCTTCGTGCGATAGGGGGAAACCCGCCTTCCGGTCTGATCTCGCCCAAGACTGGCCCGCCCGAATGCCGCCCCACCCGAAGACTCGAGCCCGCCGCCAGAGGCCATCCGATGCTTGACGACGAACTTTCCGACGACATCCATCCGCTGTTCCACGGCGCCCCGAAATCGACCGAGTTCCGCAAGCTGCGCAAGCGGCTGGTCCAGAACGTGCGCGAGGCGATCGACAGCTACGGCATGATCCGCCCGGGCGAGCGGTGGCTGATCTGCCTCTCGGGCGGCAAGGACAGCTATACGCTGCTTGCCGTGCTGACCGAGCTGAAATGGCGCGGCCTTCTGCCGGTGGATCTTCTGGCCTGCAATCTCGACCAGGGCCAGCCCGGCTTTCCGGCGACCGTCCTGCCCGATTTCCTGACCCGGATGGGGGTGCCGCACCGGATCGAATATCAGGACACCTATTCGGTGGTGACCTCGAAGATCAAGCCGGGCGGCACGATGTGCAGCCTGTGCTCGCGGCTGCGGCGCGGCAATCTTTACCGGATCGCGCGGGAAGAGGGCTGTTCGACCGTGGTCCTTGGCCATCACCGCGATGATATCCTTGAGACATTCTTCATGAATCTCTTCCATGGTGGCCGGTTGGCCAGCATGCCGCCCAAGCTTTTGAACGAAGAGGGCGACCTGATCCTGTGCCGCCCTCTGGCCTTCGTCGCCGAGGCCGATTGCGAGCGTTTCGCCCGCGCCATGGCCTATCCGATCATCCCCTGCGACCTGTGCGGCAGCCAGGAGGGGTTGCAGCGCGCCCAGGTCAAGAAGCTTCTCGACGAATGGGAGGCGCGCAACCCCGGCCGCCGCCAGGTGATGTTCCGCGCGCTGATGAATGTGCGGCCCTCGCATCTGGCCGACCCCGGGCTGTTCGATTTCGCCAGCCTGGTGCCGGGCCTGATCCCGGGCCTGGCGCCTGCGCAATCGAGCGCCGGAAATCACCTAGAAGTTGAGCAAAATCCCCCGCAACTTCGCCTGCCGGATTAACGAAGCGATCACCTCTGCCAGCCTTAATCCTGTCCGATGCGGTGCGCTTGCGCCACGGATTGCGAAAGGTTGAAGCGATGTCGTTGATCAGCAGGTCGCCGGGGCTGCGCCGGATCCTGGGCCGTCTTGCCCTGGTGCGGCGGCCGGAATTCCTGATCTTCCTGCCCGCGATCACCCTTGCCGGGTTCTGGGCGGGGGGGGAGCTGGTGCTCCTTGGCCTTGCCATCGGCCTGCCGCTGCTCTTCGCCCTGACCGGCCCGGCGCCGCGTCGCGCGGCCGGGCCCGCGGGGGGCGAGGAGCTGTCGGTGATCGGTCGCGCCATCGCGGTGATGAACCATATCCTGCCGGGGATCGAGCAATCGGGCCGAAACACCGCCTGTATCGTCGTGCAATTCGACGAACTCGACCGCCTTCTGCGCCGCTGCGGCCGCGCGGCCCAGGACGAGGTGCTGTCGCGCTCGGCCGAGCGGATCAAGGGCATCCTGCGGACCGAGGATTTCGTCTCGCATCTGCAGGGCGGCGGCATCGCCATCGTGCTGACGCCGGTGCAAAGGCTGGATCTGGAAACCATGATCCAGCTTGCGGCGCGCCTGCAGGCGGCGGTGGCCGAGCCGCTGTCGCTGGGGGGCGGCCATATCCATGTCACCTGTTCGGTGGGCTTTTGCATCGGCGGGCGGTCGGATGCGCGCACCGGACGCTCGCTTCTCGATGCCGCCCAGGCGGCGGCGGATGAGGCGCTGCGCCACGGACCCGGCGCGATCCGGGCCTATTCCGCCGATATGGCGCGCCGCCGCGCCGCGCGCGACGCCCTGCGCGACCGGCTGGAGGCGGCGCTTGGCGCGGGTGAGATCCGGGCGCATTTCCAGCCCCAGGTCTCGACCGACAGCGGCGAGATTTCGGGGATGGAGGCGCTGGCGCGCTGGTATCACCCCGAGCGGGGCCTGCTCTCGCCGGGAGAGTTCCTGCCCGCGATCGAAAGCAGCGACATGCTCGACCGGCTGGGCGGGGTGATGCTGGTCAATGCCTTGGCCGCGCTGGCGGAATGGGATGCGGCGGGGCTGCATGTGCCCTCGGCCTCGGTGAATTTCTCGGCCTCGGAACTGCGCAATCCGCGCCTGCCCGAACGCATCCGCTGCGAGCTGGAGCGGTTCGACCTCGCGCCCGCGCGGCTGACCATCGAGATTCTGGAAACCGTGATCGCCCAGACCGACAATGACGTGATCGTCTCGAACATCGCGCAACTGGCGCGGATGGGCTGCGGCGTCGATCTGGACGACTTCGGCACCGGCCATGCCTCGATCGCCGCCATCCGCCGGTTCACCGTGCGCCGCCTGAAGATCGACCGCAGCTTCGTCACGCGCTGCGACACCGACCGCGAGCAGCAGCGCATGGTCGCGGGGATCGTCGCGCTGGCCGAGCAGCTCGGCCTCGCCACACTTGCCGAAGGGGTGGAGACCGCGCCCGAAAACGCCATGCTGTGCCAGATCGGTTGCGGCCATCTGCAAGGCTATGGCATCGCGCGCCCGATGCCGCTGAAAGAGGCGGGCCAGTGGATCTCGCGGCATCAAACCCGCCCCGACCGCATCCCCCGGATCGGAAGGCGGGGGCCCTGAGCGAGGTGGCCAGGAGCTGCAGGGGGGAGCGATTGCGACGGCAGCTTCGAGGCTGCCGGTTCGAAGACGCGGCCAGGAGCCGCACGGCGGCCCGACTGCAACCGGATCGGAGGGCGGCGTGTCTAGGCGGGTCGCGGGAAAGTGTTCTTCGGCCTCTATCGCGTGGACATTCCGCCTCGATGGGGCGAACGGGCCGGAAACCCGCCGATTTCCATTTGTTTTCGGATCGTTCCTCCGCTTGCCAACACGAAGCCATGCCGCCCCCAATTTCTGGCGGCCTGTCGGCGCAATGTCTGCCACTCGACAGTGTGCGGCCTGTTGGCGACGATGACACTGCCTTGGGGATATGGCCGGGTGTGCACCGCGAGGCGCGCGCCGCGGCCTGGCGGTGTGTCGCCCTGATGGTATGCCGGTCTTGCGGTGTGCCGACGTGGTGGGGGTGCGGGTCTGCTGGACTTCTCGCCCCGCCGGGCGATCTGGCCGGTCGCCCGCTGCCGCGATCCTGCACCGGCCGGGCCGAGGCCTCCGGCGCGGCCGGAGACCGGCATGGGTCGCGGGCGGGGCAGGGCGGAACGCCTCCGGCGGCGGCGGCGGGCGGGCCCTTCCGGCCTCGTGCAAAGCGCGGCCCGGGGCCGATCGGGGGGATTCCGCTTGACCTTTCACGCCCCCTTCTGTTGAAGACCGCTGATCCCTTCCCAAGTTTCGGCGGCTGCGCAGATGGACGACAACAACAACAAGAACCTGATCCTTGCCATGGTTCTCAGCTCCATGGTTCTCGTGGTCTGGTTCCTGCTTTTCCCGCCGCCCGAGGCGCCCGTCCAGCTCGACACCACCGAGCTTGCGCTGCCCGAGACCCCGGGCGCCGCCACCCCCGGCAGCACCGCCGCCGCCGAGGCGCTGGCGGGCTTTGCCGAAAGTCCGCGCCTGCGCATCGACACGCCCGCGCTGGAAGGTTCCATCGCGCTGGTCGGCGGCCGCATCGACGACCTGTCGCTGAAGAACTACCGCGAGACCATCGAGGACGGCGCGCCCATCGTGCGCCTGCTCTCGCCCGAGCTTCAGGCCGATCCGTTCTACGCCCTGTTCGGCTGGACGCCGCGCGGCTCGCTCGGCCAGGCCGACGTGCCCGGCCCGGACACCGAATGGACCACGGCGAGCGCCCGGCTCGCCCCGGGCCATCCCGTCACGCTGAGCTGGGACAACGGCAAGGGCCTGATCTTCACCCGCGAAATCGCGGTGGACGAGGAATATATGTTCTCGGTCACCGACAGCGTGCAGAACACCACCGGCGGCGACGTGACCCTGGCGCCCTATGGCCAGATCCGCCGCCATGGCCTGCCGCAGGACCTGAAAGGCTTCTTCATCCTGCACGAGGGCGCGATCTCGCGCCTGGACGGCACGCTGAGCGAGACCTCCTACAGCAATATCGAGGATCTTCCCGAGGTGGCGGGCGAGGGCAATGCCGAACTCGTCCAGACCTCGACCGGCGGCTGGACCGGCTTTACCGACCATTACTGGATGTCGATCCTGATCCCGCAGGCCGGGCCCTTCACCGCCGTCACCCGCTATGTGCCGGGCGCCTCGGTCTATCTGGCCGAGGTGCGCCAGCCCGATCTGGTGGTGCCCGCCGGGGGCACGGCCTCCAGCACCAACCAGCTTTTCGCCGGCGCCAAGGAATGGGAGACCATCCGCGGCTACCAGAACGAGCCGGGCTGGTTCTCGCGCCTTCTGGGCGAGCGCGCCGATCCCGACCGCGCGCCGATCCCCGGTTTCGTCGAATCGATCGACTGGGGGTGGTTCTCCTTCCTGACAAAGCCGATCTTCGCCATGCTGCACTGGATCCACGGGCTGATCGGCAACATGGGTCTTGCGATCATCGCGCTGACCTTCGTCCTGAAGCTGATCGTGCTGCCGCTGGCCTACAAGAGCTATGTCTCGATGGCGCGGATGAAAGAGCTTCAGCCCGAGATGGAGGCGCTGAAAGAGCGCGCCGGCGACGACCGCCAGAAGCTGCAAAAGGAAATGATGCAGCTTTACCGCGACAAGAAGGTCAATCCGGCGGCGGGCTGCCTGCCGATCCTGATCCAGATCCCGATCTTCTTCTCGCTCTACAAGGTGATCTTCGTCACCATCGAATTGCGCCATGCGCCGTTCTTCGGCTGGCTGCGCGACCTGTCGGCGCCGGATCCGTCGTCGCTGTTCAACCTTTTCGGCCTGCTGCCCTGGGCCGCGCCCGAAACCGGCAGCCTGATGCATCTGATCTTCATCGGCATCCTGCCGATCCTGCTGGGCGTCAGCATGTGGCTGCAACAGAAGCTGAACCCGGCGCCCGCCGACCCGACCCAGGCCACGATCTTTGCCTGGATGCCCTGGGTCTTCATGTTCATGCTGGGCGGCTTCGCCTCGGGCCTCGTGGTCTACTGGATCACCAACAACGTGATCACCTTCGCGCAGCAATATGTCATCATGCGCAGCCATGGCCACAAGCCGGACCTGTTCGGCAACATCAGGTCGGGGTTCAGGAAGAAGCAAAAGGCGCTGGCCGCCAATTCCGACCAGGCCCCTGCCGCCAAGACGCCCGCCGCGAAGACCCCCGCCGCCAAGGGTCCGGCGAAAAAGAAATGACCGGAGCGCTGGCGCATATCTACCGCCATCCGATCAAGGCCCACGGACGCGAGGAACTCGCGTCCGTTGTGCTTTGCGAAGGCCGCGCTCTGCTCTGGGACCGGCATTGGGCGGTGGCGCATGAGCTGTCGAAATTCGATCCCGCCGCCCCGGCCTGGGCAGCTTGCGCGAATTTCCAGCGCGGCGCGCGCACGCCCGCGGTGATGGCGATCACCGCCCGCTGGCGGCCCGAGGAATCGCGTCTGACCCTGTCGCATCCCGAATTGCCGGATCTGGACTTCGACCCCGAGGTCGAGGGCGCGCGGCTGATCGACTGGCTGGCGCCGATCAGCCCGCAGGAAAGGTTCCGCCCGGTGGCGCTGGTCCGCGCGCCCGGCCGGGCGATGACCGACAGCGCCTATCCATCGGTCTCGATCAAGAATCATGCCTCGAATGCCGCGCTTTCGGCCCATATGGGGCTGGATCTGTCGCCGCATCGCTGGCGCGGCAACCTGTGGCTGTCAGGCTTCGCGCCCTGGGCGGAATTCGACTGGATCGGGCGCAGGCTGCGCATCGGGGCCGCCGTGCTTGAAGTGACCGAGCGGGTGGGGCGCTGCAAGGCGACCACCGCCAACCCCGAGACGGGGCGTGTCGATGCCGATACATTGGCTGCGCTGCGCGAGACGGTCGGGGCGCAGGATTTCGGAGTTTTCGCCACCGTGATCGAGCCCGGCCCGATCGCGCGCGGCGACAGGGTGGAGCTTTTGCCATGACCATGACCTTCACGCTTGCCCCCGAGGCCGAAGAGCCCGCCCGCGAGGCCGGGCGGCTGCTGTTCGCCGGGCCGGTGGATTTCGTCAAGGGCGTGACCACGATGGCCGCGTTGCCGCCCGACGACCGGCCCGAGGTCTGTTTCGCGGGCCGCTCGAATGTCGGGAAATCCAGCCTGATCAATGCGCTGACCGGGCGCAAGAACCTCGCGCGCTCGTCTAACACGCCGGGCCGGACGCAGGAGATCAACTATTTCGCCCTGGGCGAGGCGCGCTTCCTCGTCGACCTGCCCGGTTATGGTTTCGCCGAGGCGCCGGTGGCGGTTGTGCGGCAATGGCAGGCGCTTTTGAAAAGCTACCTCGCCGGGCGGGCCAGCCTGCGCCGCGCCTTCGTGCTGATCGACACCCGCCATGGCGTGAAATCGGTGGATGAAGAGATCATGGCGCTGCTCGACCGCTCGGCCGTGACCTTCCAGGTGGTGATGACCAAGGCCGACAAGGTGAACCAAGCCACGCGCGAGGCCAATATCGCCCAGACCATGGCCGCGCTGCAAAAGCACCCCGCCGCCTATCCCGAGATCGTGGTGACCAGTTCCGAGAAGGGCGAGGGGATCGAGACCCTGCGCGCGATCATCGCCACGCTGGAGTAGCCGACCACGCTGGAATGACCGGCCCGGCCTCAGGCCGCGATTTCGCGCGGCACCACGAAATCGACGGTGATGCCCTGGCCGAAGCGCACCTCGTCCCAGCTTTCGACCGAGAAATCCACCACCAGCGTCGCCCCGGTGGGATAGCGGGTGAACTGGCTTGAGATCGGCGTCTTCGCCACCAGCCGATGCGCGAATTCCGCGATGCCCGGATTGTGGCCGATCATCATCACCACATCGGCCGTGCCGCGCCGCAGGACGGCCAGCATGACATCGGGCCCGGCGTGATAGAGCACGGGCTTCAGCTCCAGCACCGGCGGGCTGGGCAGGGCGGGGGCAAGGCCCGAAAAGGTCTTGCGGGTGCGCAGGCTGTCCGAGCAGAGCACCTCCTGCGGGACATGCCCGCGCGAGGCCAGCCATTGCCCGAGATCGGCGGCGGCGGCCTTGCCTCTTTCGTTCAGGGGCCTGTCGTGATCCGGGGTGGTGGGATCGTCCCAGCTTGATTTGGCATGCCGGGTCAGAATCAGGCGCTTCATCGGTGGGGCTGCCTCATGTGATGGGCCGATTGTCGGGCCATCCTTGCATATCATTCCAAGAGCGGGCAAGCGCGTCGCATGTGGTCTCCGCACCCCCCGGGGGGGGCGCAGCGATTACCGCCTGACGCGGGGTTTCACCCTGGGCTCGGTCGAGCGGATCTGGCTGCCCGCGCCGTGGTCGGTGAAAAGCTCGACCAGCGCGGCATTGGGCAGGCGGCCGTCCAGGATGGTCACGGCGCGCACCCCCTCTTCGATGGCCTTCAGCGCGGTCTCGGTCTTGGGGATCATGCCGCCCGAGATCACGCCCTCGTCGGTCATGCGGCGGATCTCGTCGGGGGTGATCTGGGTCATCACCTGGCCCGAGGCGTCCTTGACCCCCGCCACATCGGTCAAAAGCAGCAGCCGGTCGGCCCGCAGCGCCCCGGCGATGGCGCCCGCCGCCGTGTCGCCGTTGACGTTGAAGGTCTCGTTGTCCCGCATGCCGGTCGCGACAGGGGCCACCACCGGGATGATCCCGGCCGAGTAGAGATCGCGCAGCACCTGCACGTTCATCTCGACCGGGCGGCCGACATAGCCCAGTTCCGGGTCGTCGGCCTCGCAGACCATGAGGTCGTCGTCCTTGCCCGAGATGCCGACCGCGCGCCCGCCCGCGTCCATGATCGCCTGCACGATGCGCTTGTTCACCAGGCCCGAGAGAATCATCTCGACCACCTCGACCGTGGCCTTGTCGGTCACCCGCTTGCCGCGCACGAATTCCGACTTGATGCCCAGCTTCGTCAGCATCTCGTTGATCATCGGCCCGCCGCCATGGACCACCACGGGATGCACGCCGACCTGTTTCATCAACACGATGTCGCGGGCGAATTCGGCCATTGCCTCGTCGTCGCCCATGGCATTGCCGCCGAATTTCACCACCACCACCGCATCGCCGTAGCGCTGCAGATAGGGCAGGGCCTCGGAAAGCATTTTCGCGGTGTTCTGGGCGTCTTGCATGGTCAGGGTCTGCTGCTTCATGGGGGCCTCCGGCGTCTTGCGCCGCATAAGGCTTTTGCGCCCGCATGCCAAGTCTTTCGCCGCGACGCCATGGGCGATTGCGCCGGGGCGGGGTTTTGGGTGTTATCGGGGTCCAGTGCCGCGCCGCCGCGCGGGCCGGATTCGCGGCCCGGCCTGCCGGGGCCCGGCGAAAAGATCGGAGCGGATCATGTCTGAGCAGAAGACCCTTGTCCTGACCGGCGCCTCGCGCGGGATCGGACATGCCACGGTCAAGCGGTTTTCCCGCGAGGGCTGGCGCGTGCTGACCTGTTCGCGCCAGCCCTTCGACCTGCGCTGCCCCTGGCCGGGTGGCGAGGAGAATCACATCGAGATCGACCTGGCCGATCCCAACATGACCATCGCCGCCATCGAGACCATCAAGTCGCGGGTCGAGGGCAAGGTCCATGCCCTGGTCAACAACGCCGGGATCAGCCCCAAGGGGCCGGGCGGCAAGCGGCTGAACACGATGGAGACCGACCTGCGCACCTGGGGTCATGTCTTCCACGTCAATTTCTTCGCCAGCGTCATCCTGGCGCGCGGGCTGAGGGACGAATTGACCGCCGCCCGGGGCTCGATCGTCAATGTCACCTCGGTCGCGGGGGCAAGGGTGCATCCTTTCGCGGGCGCGGCCTATGCCACGTCGAAGGCCGCGCTGGCGGCGCTGACGCGCGAGATGGCGCATGATTTCGGCCCGCTCGGAGTGCGGGTGAACGCCATCGCGCCGGGCGAGGTCGAGACCTCGATCCTGTCGCCGGGCACCGAGAAGATCGTCGAGAAACTGCCGCTCCAGCGGCTTGGCCAGCCGAGCGAGGTGGCCGATGTGATCTGGTTCCTGTGCTCGGACCAGTCGAGCTATATCTCGGGCGCCGAGATCGAGGTGAACGGCGCACAGCACGTCTGACCCCTTGCGGGGCACCGGGCGAAGGAACGGCCACGGAAAAGCCCCCGCAGGCGCGTCCCGCGGGGGCTTTCGGTTTCCGGCGGCCCGGGAGGGCGCGCTTAGTGGCCGAGGATCTGGCTGAGGAAAAGCTTGGTGCGCTCGCTCTGCGGGTTGTTGAAGAACTCCTTCGGCTCGTTCTGCTCGACGATCTGGCCCTGGTCCATGAACACGACCCGGTTCGCCACCGCCTGCGCGAAGCCCATCTCATGGGTGACGCAGAGCATGGTCATGCCCTCTTCCGCCAGTTCGATCATGGTGTCGAGCACCTCCTTGATCATCTCGGGGTCGAGCGCCGAGGTCGGCTCGTCGAAGAGCATGATCCGCGGCTTCATGCACAGGGAGCGCGCGATGGCGACCCGCTGCTGCTGGCCGCCCGAAAGCTGGCCCGGGTATTTAAGGGCCTGTTCGGGGATCTTGACCTTGCGCAGGAAGTGCATCGCCACCTCCTCGGCCTCTTTCTTCGGGGTCTTGCGGACCCAGATCGGCGCCAGGGTGCAGTTCTCCAGGATCGTCAGATGCGGGAAGAGGTTGAAATGCTGGAACACCATGCCGACTTCCGAGCGCACCTTGTCGATGTTCTTCAGATCCGAGGTCAGTTCGGTGCCATCGACGACGATATTGCCGGACTGATGCTCTTCCAGCCGGTTGATGCAGCGGATCAGCGTCGATTTCCCCGACCCCGAAGGGCCGCAGATCACGATCCGCTCGCCGCGCATGACGGTCATGTTGACGTCGCGCAGAACGTGGAACTGGCCATACCACTTGTTCATGTTGCGGATTTCGATGGCGACCTCGTCAGAGACCTGCATCTTGGTTTGGGCTTGTGCCATGATTTTCGGTCTCCTTAACGGTGGTCGGTCTTCAGCTTGCGCTCAAGATACATCGAATAGCGCGACATGCCGAAGCAAATCAGGAAGAAGAGCGTGCCGACAAAGATATAGGGCTCCCAGTAGATGCCCTTCCAGTTGATGTCGGCCCGCACGATCTGGGTGACGCCGCGCAGGGGATCCATCAGCCCGACGAAGCTGACCAGCGTGGTGTCCTTGAACAGCCCGATGAAGGTCGACACGATCCCCGGGATCGAGATCTTAAGCGCCTGCGGCATCACGATCAGCCGCTGCGCCTGCCAATAGTCGAGGCCGAGCGCATCCGCCGCCTCGTATTGCCCGCGCGGCAGAGCGGCGAGGCCGCCCCGGATCACCTCGGCCAGATAGGCGGCCGAGAACAGCGTGGACAGGATGATGACGCGCATGATGAGGTCGAAATTGGTGCGCGGCGGCAGGAAATACTGCAAGAGCAGCGAGGCGGTGAACAGCAGCGTGATCAGCGGCACGCCCCGGATGAACTCGATGAACCCGACCGAGAGCCATTTGATCAGCGGCATGTCCGAGCGCCGCCCGAGCGCCAGCAGGATGCCGAGCGGCAGCGAGGCCGAGATCGCGGTGACCCCGATCACGAAGGCCAGAAGGAAGCCGCCGAACTGGTCGGAGTTGATCGGGATCAGCCCGATATTGGCGATGCCGGTCAGCGCCGCCGTGACATAGCCTTGCAGCACGATCCAGTAGAACACCGCCGCGACAAAGCCCAGGCCGGTGGCGACGACGACGCCGAGCCGGGCCTTCAACAGGCTGTAGACCACCGCCAGCAGGCCGAAGCCCGCAAGCGTGGCGACCGACTTCCAGATCGGGCCGCCCCAGAGCAGGAAGAAGCCGACGAAGGGAAAGAGCAGCGTCACATAGATCAGATGTTTCGGCGCCCGCCAGGCCAGGACGGCAAGCCCCGCCAGGATCACGGTCGAGGCAAGCAGCGGCGCCACCGGCGCGCCGATCAGCAGCAGCGCGACCAGCGTCAGCCCGCCCGCGACGGCGGTCATGATCGCGCCCTTGCGGTCGTTCCAGTAAAGCACCGGCGCCAGGGCCACGAACATCAGCCCGAAGGTCAGCACCGGGCGCCAGTAAAGCGCGTTCGGGTAGAAGCCGAACAGATACTGGTGCCAGCGCGCCTTGATCACCGCCCAGCAGGCGCCGCTTTCGGCGCCCCTCGCCGCGACGATCTCGCGGCATTCGCCAAGCGAATTGGCGTTCCAGACCGAATTCCACCACCAGGGGAAGGCGGTCACGACCAGCCAGATCACGATGGCCAGCGCCGCCAGCGTCAGCAGCGTGTTGACCGGGCCCGAGAACAGGTTCTCGCGCAGCCATTTCACCGCGCCGCGTTCGCCTGCGGGCGGCAGTTCGGGGGTCTGCATCGTCTCGCGCACATAGGGACGAAGCGCCTTTTCGATTGCGGGGGCTCGTGCCATATCAGCGCTCCTTCAGTTTCACGGCGGCGTTGAACGCGTTCATCAAGGCCGAGATGATCAGGCTGATGGTCAGGTAGATGAGCATCATCAAGAGCATCGCCTCAAGTTCGCGCCCGGTCTGGTTCAGCGTGATGCCGCCCAGCGTGCCGCGCAGGTCGAGGTAGGAGACAGCGATCCCCAGCGAGGTGTTCTTCGTGAGGTTCAGGAATTGCGAGATCAGCGGCGGAATGATCACCCGGAGAGCCTGGGGCAGGATCACCAGCTTCATGGTGCGGCCCGGGCGCAGGCCAAGCGCGGCCGCCGCCTCGGACTGCCCGCGGGAGATCGCCATGATGCCCGAGCGCACGATCTCGGCGATGAAGGCGCCGGTGTAGAGCGACAGCGCGATCAGAAGCGCGGTGAAGGAATGCATAACCTGGATGCCGCCGCGGAAGTTGAAGCCTTGCAGCGTGGGATATTCCAGATGGAAGCCCATGACGGCCAGCACGATCACCGCCGGGCCGAACAGGATCAGCAGCGATTTCCACCAGGTCGCCGGGCGGACGCCGGTCTCCTCCTGCACGCGGGTCACATGGCCCAGGAAGCGCCGGTTGGCCCAGATCGAGACGAGGAGGACCGCGATCACCAGCACGGCGGAGAGGTTGACCGGAACGGTGGCGATGTCGATCGTGGGCAGGCCGCGTTCCAGACGCGGGGCGGGGATATTGGTGCCCCGGTTGGTCATGGCCACGGAATCGTTGAGCCACATGCTCGCCTTGGGCTCTATCCCCTGTTCCTGCATCTCGGGCGTCACGCGGAAATCGTTCGGCGCGGGCCGGATCTCGGTGGTGACGACGAAGACGAGGATGATCCACAACAGCAGGGGCACGTTGCGGAAGGCCTCGACATAGACCGTCATCAACCGGCTCACCAGCCAGTTCTTCGACAGGCGCAGCACGCCGACCAGAACGCCGATGACGGTGGCGAAGATGCAGCCGAAAAAGGCGATGACCAGGGTGTTCAGAAGCCCGATGATCGCGGCGCGGCCATGGCTGGAGTCGTTGGTGTAGGGGATCAGCGTCTGCTCGATGTCGTAGCCGGCACGCACCCAGAGAAAGCCGAAATTGATGTCCTTGCCCTTGGCCGCAAGGTTCGAGACCACATTGCCGGTCAGCCAGCTGATGAACAGCAAGACAAGGGCCAGCACGACGACCTGGATGGTGACCGAGCGGAACCTTGTGTCGTAGATAAGCATCGATAGGCGGAAGCCGTCCTTGGACGACTCCACCGCGCCATTGGCAAATGCCATGTTTTGACCCCCTGAGCCGCCCGGCTCCGGCTTTATGCCGGATTGTCCCGGCTCTCCGATGCGGAGAGCGAATGCGACCACGATTGTTTAATGGAAACCACGATAGAGGAAGGGCGCGCCTTTCGGCGCGCCCCTTGTTCACTCAGCGGAAGGGCGCGGCGTATTGCAGCCCGCCCTGGGTCCAGAGCGCGTTCAGCCCGCGCGCCAGCCCGATCGGGGTCGAGGAGCCGATGTTGGCCTCGAAGATCTCGCCATAGTTGCCGGTCGCGGAAATGGCGTTCTTGAAGGCTTCGGCCTCAAGGCCCAGCATCGCGGGCAAGTCGCCGTCCAGGCCCAGCAGGCGGCGGATTTCCGGGTCGGTCGAGGTCGAGGCGACTTCCTCGATATTGGCCTTGGTGATGCCCTTTTCCTCGGCGATCAGCAGGGCGTTGAAGGTCCAGCGGACCACATCGCCCCAGACGTCGTCGCCATGGCGGACCAGCGGGCCGAGCGGCTCTTTCGAGATGATTTCCGGCAGGATGACGTGGTTCTCGCTGTCGGCCATCGTCGCGCGCGAGGCCGCGAGGCCCGAGGCGTCGGTGGTGTAGGTGTCGCAGGCCCCGGCCAGATACTGACGCTGGGCTTCCGAATCGTCCTGCACGGTGACGGCGGTGTAGGAGATGTTGTTGAACTTGAAGAAGTCGGCCAGGTTCAGCTCGGTCGTGGTGCCGGTCTGGATGCAGACGGTGGCGCCGTCGAGTTCCTTGGCCGAGGAGACGCCGAGGTCCTTCTTCACCATGAAGCCCTGGCCGTCGTAGTAGTTCACGCCGACGAAGGTGAATTTCAGGTCGACGTCGCGGGTATAGGTCCAGGTGGTGTTGCGCACCAGAAGGTCGACTTCGCCCGAGGCCAGGGCGGTGAAGCGGGTTTCGCCGGTGGTGGGAACGAATTTCACCTTGGATGCGTCGCCGAAGATGGCGGCGGCGACGGCACGGCAGACATCGACGTCGAAGCCGATCCAGGTCCCGTTCGCATCGGGAATGGCGAAGCCGGTCAGGCCGACATTGGTGCCGCAGATCAGCTCGCCCCGGGCTTTCACATCCGACAGCGTGTCGGCGGTGGCCGCACCCGCAAGCATGGTGCTGGCGGCGAGAGCGCCGAACAGGACTGATTTTTTCATTCTAACCTCTTCCTGAGCTGCCCCCGCAGGGATTGCGGCGGCTGTTGTGCCCCACGTTGCCGCAGGTGCGTTTTGGCTTGGAGCGCCGGGGTTTGCCGATGCTCCATGGAGCGTATTTTCCGCGAAAGCAATTTGGATGGTCAAGAGCGCATCTGGCGCTTCGGGAAAAATGCCCGTTTCCTTGGCATTATGTATGGAATCTGATGCTTTAGCGGGCAAGTCCGTGCCCGGGGGGGCGGATTGTCACCGGCACAATGCAAAGAATCGGTCGGCCTGAAGAAAAGCCTCGCGGCGCAGCGCCTCGGCGGCCTCGGCCTCGTCGTCGCGGCCCCATTGCTCGGACTGCCAGTTTTCGTCAAGCCGCGACAGCGCGAAGGCCTCCGGCGCCGAAAGCCGGCCCCGGATCACCGCGAGGGCGAGGACGAGCGAGCCGGAAATCGCCACGAGGTCGTGGAAGGCGGCGAGTTCGAAATCCGACAGCGCCGCCATCGGCGCGGCAAGGCGCGCCACGGCCTCGTGGTCCTGCGCCACCGGCATCAGGCCGACGGTGACGGACAGCCTCGCGCCCAGTTCCGCCTCCGCCCAGTCGAGCTGCGGGTCCCAGGCCCGGGCCTGCCGCGCCGCCAGCGCGGCGGGGGCCTCGACGCGGTAGCACAAAAGGTCCGAGCCGCCGTATTCCGCCAGCATCGCCCGGACCTCGGGCGCCTGCAGCGACAGCTTGTCGATGGCGGAATTGGCGGCGCGGGTGGCGGGCATGGTCTCGGGCCGGATCGGGCCCTCTTGCGCCTCCCATTCGCGGGCCACCGCCTCGGCCATGGCGCGGGTCGGCAGCAGCAGCGCCGCCTTGGCCGGGGTCTTGACCGGGCGGCCGTCGAGACGGACGGTGAACCGGCCCGGCGCCTCGGCAGGCTCGGTCACCTCGACCGCGCTCCAGAACCGTTTCGGTGCCCAATCTGCCATGCCCGGCGCCCTTTCCGTGATCTTCTTTGCGTCTGGGGACGCCCATTGTTCCGGCGACGTCCGCTTCTGCGTCACGCCTGTTCTTCCGCCGAAGCCCGTGCCCTTTGCCGAAAGCCCCTGCCCGGTGTCGCGCGTCCTGACACCCGCGGCAACGCCCACCGCAACGCTTCCCTCAGCGCCCGCCGAAGGCTTCGAACGGATCCTCGGGCACATCGCCCTCCTTCCAGTCGAGCGCCTTCCACGTCCGTGCCATATGTTCGGGCAGGGGGGCGGTGAAAACCATCGGCTTCTTGGTGATCGGATGTTCGAACCCGATGCGGCGGGCGTGAAGGTGCAGCTTTTTCGAGATGTCGCCGCCGATCGCCGCGCCCCAGCCGTCGCCCTGGTTCTCGGCCCCGCCGCCGCCGTATTTGCCGTCGCCGAGGATCGGATGGCCGATCTCGGCCATATGGGCGCGCAACTGGTGGGTGCGGCCGGTCACCGGCTCCAGCGCCATCCAGGACAGCCGGGTGCCAAGGAACCACAGCGTGAAGAAATCTGTCTGGCTGCGCTTGGCCTCGGGGTGGTCCTTGGCCTTGGCGGGATGGATGCAGACCATCTTCTCGCCTTCGCCGCCGCGCCCGTGGCCGGGGGCCTTCATCAGGTGGAACTTCACCGAGCCCTGCCTGGGATGGGGCACGCCCGCCACCACCGCCCAGTAGATCTTGCGCGTCAGCCGGTGGCGCAGCGCCTCGGAGAGCGCGCGGGCGATCCGGTCGGTGCGGGCCAGCAGCAGGATGCCCGAGGTGTCCTTGTCCAGCCGGTGGACCAGCTTGGGCCGGTCCTTGTAGCCGAATTTCAGCGCCTCGGTCAGGCCGTCGACATGGCGGTCGCCCTGGCCCGAGCCGCCCTGGCTGGGCAGGCCCGGGGGCTTGTTCAGGACGATGATATGCTCGTCCTTCCACAGGACGCAGTCCTGGATCATCTTGGCATCCGCCGGGCGGATCCCTTCGGCGCGGGCGGGCGCGGGGGCCTCGGCATCGGGCAGGGGGGGGATGCGCACCGTCTCGCCGGGGGCGATGCGGTCGGCGGCCTTGGCGCGGGCGCCCTCGACCCGGATCTGGCCGGTGCGGCACATCTTCTCGATCTGGCCCTGGGTCAGTTGCGGAAAGCGGCGCTTGAGCCAGCGGTCGAGCCGGCTTTCGCCTTCGTCTTCCGAAACGGTCAGGATCTGGACGCCGCTCATGGCAGGCTCCTTGCGATTGCGACGCCAAGGGTGACGGCGACCAGGGACAGGGCGACCGATCCGCCCGCGTAAAGGGTGGCGGCCAGCGGGCGGCCCGCCTCCCACAGCCGCAGGCTGTCGAGGGAAAAGGCCGAGAAGGTGGTGAACCCGCCCAGAAGGCCGGTCATCAGCAGCGGCGAAAGCCCCGGTCGGCCGGAAAGCGGCACCAAGAGTATGCCGATGGCGAAACTGCCGCTGACGTTGATCGCTATTACCGCCCAGGGGGCGCCGAAGGCCGAGACGGCCAGATGGCGCAGGACCGAGCCGATGGCTCCGCCGAGGGCGACCTGAAGGAAGGGGGCGATCGTGGACATGGCGCCGGACCTATGCAGCCGGGGGCTTGCTGTCAACGGCAGCGGTTGCGGCAGCGGTCGCTGGGCCGTGGGGCGCGCGGGGACCGCCCGCTCGCGGCTGCGCCGCCGCCGTGGCGGCCGGGGGCGGGGCGTCGGCCTTCGGCAGGGGCGCGGCGCGGGCGGCGTCATGCGCCGGGTCGGCGCCCGGAACCGGGTCATAGCCATGGCCGCCCCAGGGGTGGCAGCGGCAGAGCCGATGCGCCGCCAGCGCGCCGCCGCGCAGCCCGCCGTGACGCTCCAGCGCCTCAAGCGCATAGGCCGAACAGGTGGGCTGGAACCGGCAGCCATGGCCGACCCAGGGCGAAAGCAGCAGCCGGTAGGCCCGCACCGGCAGGGCAAGCAACCGGGCGAGCGGGCTCATGCCTTGGCCTCGGCGCCGGGGGGCGTGGCGACGGGCGCGCGTGTGGCGTTCCCGCCGGGCGCCTCGGCGCGGTTCGGGGGCGTGCCGCCGGATGCGGTGGCGCCGTGGGGACCGCCGCCGCCGCCCTGCCTGCCGCGTGGCCCGCCGGATTTCGGCCCGCCCTCGCGGTGGACCGAGGCCAGGGCCAGCGCCAGATCGGCCAGCAATTCGGCGAAGGGCCGGGTGACCGTCGCGCCGGGCCGGGCCACCAGCACATAATCCCAGCCGGGCCGTGCGAGGCCCGGCAGCACCGCCCGGGCCACCTCGCGGAGGCGACGACGGGCGCGGTTGCGCATGACCGAATTGCCGACCTTCTTCGAGGCGGTGAAGCCCATGCGGATCCCGGCGGAGCCGTCCTGGCGGTCGCGCCCCTGCAACAGGAAAGAGCCGGTGCCCTGTCTGCGCGCCGAGGCGGCCTTGAGGAAATCGGCCCGTTTGGGAATCACCGGAATGCGGGGGCGGGCGGCTTGAGGGCCCGGGGACGCGGCTGTCGAGGCCCGGTGGGATTCGCATCCCGCCCCTGAAGCCGTCCCCGTGCCCGTCCCGGACTCCGGATCCCTGAGAGGGCCGGATCCGGCGCCGGATACCGGACCGGAGTCGCGGCCGGTTTCAGGGCTGGAATCTGAGGCGGTATTAAGATCGGGAACAGGCCCTCCGGCCAGACACGTCGCATCTGTCCCGGTCGCCGCCGTTCCCGTCCGCGCGGCCTTGGCCATCGGCCCCTCACTCGCCGTCGCTTCGCCCGCCCGTTCCCCGGCGCGCGCGCAAACGGAAACCGCCGGAGGCCCCGGGGGCGCTTCGGCGGTCTGCCTGTCGCTCCTGGCTTCCGGCGGCGTCATATCGGTCTCGCCATGACGGGGCGCGCGTATCTGGCCCGCGTCCGCAGGCCGGTCGGTCGCGCCCGAAAGCTCAGGCCGAGAGAACCTTGCGGCCCTTGGCGCGGCGCGCGGCCAGCACGAGGCGGCCGCCTTTGGTCGCCATGCGGGCACGGAAGCCGTGACGCCGCTTGCGGACCAGCTTCGAGGGTTGGTAGGTGCGCTTCATCGCGGCATTCCTTCTTGGTTTCGGGGGCCGGAGACTCCGGCCGTCTTCTGGGCGACCGGTCTTGCGACCGGCCCTAATCCGGCTGCCCGAAACCCATGCCGAAGGACCGGCCGGACTCGAGGGCGTTGATCTGAAGCCCGCCCTATAGGGGCAGGCGCCGCGCAAGTCAACGTATCGCGATTGCGCGGAAGGCGGAAAACCGACCGGGGCGGGACGGTGGCCTCGGCAGGCCGGGCGGAGCCGCCCTGGATCCGGTTCCCATCCGGGCCGCGGCGCATTCCCGGCCCGAACCCCGGACAGACGAACCCGGACAGACGGACCCCGGACGGACGGGCCCCGGACGGACGGGCCCCGCACGGCACAGGCATCGAGGCCCGACCGCCGCGTGCGGCCTGCGGCGCGGATGGGCGGGATCGGCGAAAATCCGGCGGGTTGGGGATGTTTCGGCCCGGGTTGCGCTGTCCTTTCCTCTCGGCCCTGTGATAAGTCGGGGGAGGGCGATCGGTCGCGCCTGCGGGCGGGCCGGGCGAGGGCGCCGGGCCGAGCTTTCGATGGATTCGGATTCGGGTGGCGAGCGACGGAAACCGCGACGGGCGACGTTGATCCCCACCGGGCCCACTCTCTCCGGCCTGGCCGGTGGCAGTCCGGAATCGGGGCGGGAACCGGAGGCCGGTGCGCGGCGTTGCTGGTTCCGGGCCGAGAGCCGGAGGGGCCGGATCTCGGGTGCCGGACCTTCGGGGCGAGGCGCGCGGACAGGTGCTGATAAAGGGACGGAAGGGTGCCACAGACGACCGACCCGAAAACGCCGACCCGGCTGGGAAGTCTGGACCGGCCCGAAGGTTTGGACCGGCCAGAAGGTTCGGACCTGACCGAAAGCCCGGCCCGGCCCGCAGGTGGACAGGCGACCTCGGGCCGCGCTCCCAGGCCGCCGGGCCCGGGCCCTTCAGTGGCCGTTTCCTCCTCCTCGGCCCAGCCCGCTTCCGGCCCTGCCGCCCCTGGCCCTGCCGCTTCGGGCCCCTCTGCTTCCGGCCGCGCCGACCCCGGGCACAGGGCGCCAGGCCGCCGCTTCCTGCGCACCCTCTCGGGCCGGTTGCTGTTGCTTGTCGTCGCCTTCGTCCTGCTGGCCGACGTGCTGATCGTCGTCCCCTCGATCGCGCGCTACCGGGCGGATTTCCTGCTTGAGCGGCTGCGCCAGGCGCAGATCGCCGCGCTGGTCCAACTTGCCTCCGAGACCGGCGTCACCCCCGCGCTGGAGGCCGAGCTTCTCGCCAATGCCGAGGTCTACAACATCGTCCTGCGCCGCGACGACATTCGCGAACTGGTGCTGTCCTCGCCCGTGCCCGCGCCGGTGCATGCCGATTACGACCTGCGGCTGGCCGGGCCCTGGCAGTTGATCCGCGATGCGGTCGCCACGCTGGTCGACCCCGAAAACCGGGTGGTCCGGGTGATCGGCAGCCCGGTGCAGGAGGGCGGGCAACTGATCGAGGTCACCATGCAGACCGAGCCCCTGCGCCGCGCCATGCTGCAATACGGCTCTCGCATCGTGATCTTCTCGGCGCTGATCTCGGCGGTGATGGCGGTGCTGCTGTTTCTGGTGGTGCAACGGCTGATCGTGGTGCCGATCCGCCGCGTGGTCCTGCATATGAACGCCTTTGCCGATGCGCCCGAGGATGCGCGCAGCCTGATCCGCCCCTCGGCCCGGGTGGAGGAACTGCGCCAGGCCGAAGAGGTGCTGGCCTCGATGCAGACCCAGCTTGCCGGGGCGCTGCGCCAGCGCGAACGGCTGGCGCAGCTTGGCGGCGCGGTGGCCAAGATCAGCCATGATCTGCGCAACATCCTGACCACCGCCCAGCTTTTCGCCGACCGGATCGAGGGTAGCGCGGATCCGGCGGTGGCGCGGGCGGCGCCCAAGCTGGTCGGTTCGATCTCGCGCGCGGTCAGCCTGTGCGAGGCGACGCTGGCCTTCGGCAAGGCCGAGGAGCCGCCGCCGCGCCTGACCCGATTCGCGCTGGCCGCGCTGGTGGGCGAGGTGGCCGAGGGCGAAGGGCTGGACAGCCCCGATTCCGGTGCCGCGCATGATCCCGTCACCTGCCTGATCGACATCGCGCCGAACCTGTGGGTGCGCGCCGATCGCGAACAGCTTTACCGTGTGCTGTCGAACCTTCTGCGCAATGCCCGCCAGGCCATCGCCGCCACCGGCCAGCCCGGGGTGATCGAGGTCTCGGCAGGCGAGGACGAGGGCGGCTGGTGGATCCGTGTCGGCGACACCGGCCCGGGCCTGCCCGCGCGGGCGCGCGAGCATCTCTTCGCCGCCTTCCAGGGCGGCGCGCGCAAGGGGGGGACGGGGCTTGGCCTCGCGATCTCGGCCGAACTGGTGCGCGGCCATGGCGGGCGGCTGGAGCTTTTGCGCTCGGACGGCGAGGGCACGGAGTTCCTGATCCACCTGCCCAAGGGCGCGATCCGCACCGAAGAGCGCGAGGGCTGAGCGGGGCGGGGCGCAGGTGCCGGCAAGCCGCCTCAGAAGCCATGCGGATCGTTCCCGGCCGAGCTGGCGCGCGGCCCCGACCTGTCGGATGCGATCTCGAAGCGGTCGACTGTTCGGGCTGGGGATAAAGGAGCCGCACTCGCCGTCGGCGTCGTCGCACCGGGTTGGAAACGGTCTCCCACCCGAGCACCGACAACATTTCGCGGATCGTTCCCGAATGCCACGGAGAGCATACATGACGGGAAATCCGTTCGGTCTTGCGCCGAAAGATGCGGTTTCGGTGGGGTTTCCTTCGATGCCGGGGAAGATTTCCGTCCCAAGGCAACCGCAA
This sequence comes from Pseudogemmobacter sonorensis, assembly GCF_042762395.1. NCBI lineage: Bacteria > Pseudomonadati > Pseudomonadota > Alphaproteobacteria > Rhodobacterales > Paracoccaceae > Pseudogemmobacter > Pseudogemmobacter sonorensis. Next base: position 22,617 of record NZ_JBEFZE010000022.1, on the reverse strand, counting down.
GATGCTTTTTCAGCAACATGTTAGGGGGCAGGCCGTGACATCCGGGGCGAGGCCGGGCGCATTGTCGTCTTGTCGGCGTAGCCCGCATGGAAGGCTTTGCCGCCGCGTCCCGGGCCCTGGCGGAGACGGATGGCTGGGAACAGGCGGGCCGAACCGGTGAGGGCCACAGGAAAGATCCCCGAACGAAAGGCCCGCATAGAGGCCCACCTGAGGAGGGTTTCGAAAGTTTTGCCGCCTCGCGTTCTTTCGCCCTTGCAAACCCCGGCGGGCGCCGCTACATCGCCCCCACGACGGACCCGTAGCTCAGCTGGATAGAGCATCAGACTACGAATCTGAGGGTCGGGCGTTCGAATCGCTCCGGGTCCGCCACTTCAGTCCCTGAGTGGGCACTGAGTTTACGCCACCTCCCGCCACAAGCGTCTGTAGCAGTCGGGACTTCGATCCCATGATGCGAACCTCGCCGTCTGCGACCTCGACACGCTGCGCGAGCGCGCGCAGGTGGTCGCGGCGATAGCCGCCGCCTTCCAGCCGGATACGTTCGCGGGCGGTCGTGGCGAATTTGCGCAGCATTTGCGGCGTCACCGCCTTCTGCCCCGAGTTCTGGAGCATCGCCTGCGCCCGGTCTGCATCGGCCTTGGCCTGATCGCGGATGGCCTTGAGGCCGTCGATGCGGTCTTTCAGCGCCGGGTCGTCCAGATCGGCAACACCTGCCTCGATGGCGTCATAGAGCCGCTTGAGGCGCAATTCCGATTCAGCGGCGCGCTTGTTCAACTCCGCGATATGCTCGCGGCGGCGCTCTGAATGTTCTTCCCTGCGGTCGAGCGCGGCGGCAAGAACGGTCTCCAGCCGCTCGGGCTGGAGAAGCTGACTCTCAAGGTGATCGGCGACCAGATCGTCCAGCTTCTCCATCGGCACGGCCATGCCCTCGCAGGCGGTCGGCCCCTGTCGCGCTTTCATTGAGCAAGCGTAATAGCGATAGCGCCCGCCCTTGCCGGTGCGGATGGTCATGGCCCCGCCACACTTGGCGCAATGGATCAGCCCGGTCAGCATGGACGGGCCGCTGATGACGCGCGAAGGCATGACCTTGGGATTACGGGCCTTGAGCAGCTTCTGAACTGCCTCGAACGTCTCCCTGTCGATGATCGGCGGAACCGGGACGGTGACGATCTCGGTCTTGGGTTTGAGTTCCTTGGTCTTGGTCCGCTTGTTGAACTCGTGCTCGCCCATGTAGGTGCGGCGGGTCAGGATGCGGTGGACCTGCCCGATGCCCCAGCGCCCGCCGTCGCGGGTGAAGATACGGCGGCTGTTGAGATATGAGACGATGTTCTTGACGCCCATCTGGCCGGTGGTGCCGTCGCCTTCCAAGGCAAGGCGATAGATCAGCCGCACCGTGTCGGCGTGGAGCGGGTCGATCTCCAGCTTCTTCTTGGTCTTGGCTCCGCGCTGCTCGGCGGCGACTGTGCGATAGCCGATAGGAGGAAGCGAGCCGTTCCAGAAACCTTGCCGGGCGTTCTCCTTCAAGGCCCGCATGACGTGCTTGGCGTTTTCCTTGGACTGGTATTCATCGAACAACGCCATGATCTGTCGCATCATGACGTGCATGGGGTCATCCCCCATTTCCTGTGTGATCGAGACCAGCTTGACGCCGTTCTTCGCCAGCTTGCGGACATAGAACTCAAGCTCGAAGTGATCGCGGAAGAACCGGCTGAACGAATGGACCACGACCACATCGAAGGGCGCAGGCTTGCTGGTCCCAGCCTCGATCATGCGCTGGAACTCGGGGCGGCGGTCATTGGTGGCCGATGCGCCGGGTTCGATAAAGGTTTCGACCAATTGCAGGTTTCGGGCCTCGCAATAGGCTTCGCCCTGCCGCTTCTGATCGGGGATGGAAACGTCATGCTCGGCCTGCCGCGCCGTCGAGACACGCAGGTAAAGGGCGGCGCGCTGCATCACCCGATGCTGAGATTCGCCATTGCTCGAAGTTGTCATGGGGCTTCTCCCGACAAAAGGCGCTGTGCGGTCGCAACAGGCAGATACAGGGTATTGGGCCGGTCAGTCAGCGGCGTGAAGCCGAAGGCCGCGTAGAAGGCTGCGGCCTTCCCGTCGATGGCGTCGGCGAATATGGCGTGAGCGCCTATCGGCGCTTCGGCGACGGTCCTGATCGCGTCGAACAGCAGCGCCTCGCCTAGCCCAAGCCCGGCATAGGACTGGTCGCGACCAAGCCAGCCGACCAACACCGCCGGGACAGTCGGGTAGCGCGGCAACCGGCTCGCCAGCGGCTCGGGCACAGCCATGAGCGGGACGTTGCTCGATGACAGTGTATAGAACCCTGCGATCCGGTCCCCTTCAAGGTCACGGGCGACAAAACAGGTCGCGTATCGGCGCTTGATATCCTGCGTGACCGCCTCGCGGAAATAGCGGTCTATCCGCTCGTTGCCGCACGAGAACGTCTTGCGCTGGTGGGCCTTGGTCAGCGCCTCTATCGCGAACCTTGCACTCACCGGGGAGTGATCAGGTCTGCATGGCGCTTCGCTGCGCGGGCCAGACGGGCGTTGGGCGCGGGCGGGTCGATCAACGCCTTGGCAAAGCGCACCTGATCCTCGGCAGCCAGACGCAGCACGTCGGCTTCCTCGACCGTGCGGCGGGCGTCCTCGCCTGCCGTGGCGATGAGATAGCCGGTCAGCGTCATGCCGCGCAGCCGTGCGGCGCGCTGCATCTGCTCATAGACGTTGACAGGGACGCGCGCCTCAAGGCGGGCGGTTTCCACTTCACTTGCGGGTCTGGGCATGGCCGAACTCCTTTTCTTCGTTACATACGGCATATTGCCGGATTTATCAAGGATCGGATGAGCCGAACAATTCATCGAACAGGTCGCCGAACCATCGCTCGAACACCTCGATCTCGGCTTGTGTGACAGGAACGGGATCGGGCCAGTCGTCGGTGACGGTCCATGTGCTGAGGTCATGCTTGGGGGGCCTGCCGGGGAAGGGCCACGGATAGCCCAACAATTCCTCAAGCTGCTCCGACGCCGTGGGCGGTCGTTTGGCGTGCCGGGGACGAGATGCCGCCTCCGGCTTGTCGTCGTCCCTGCGGTCAGAAGTCATCGAGGAAGTCGAATTCGTTAAATGAACGTTGCCGCCATCCGGCAGGGTTGGCGACCCAGCGGTTGATGTCGGATTCCTTCCATCCCGCGCCGTTGGTGCTGATCTTGATCTGGGCCGGGAACGTGCCTTCGGCGATCTTGCGGTAGATGGTGGACCGGGACAGGCCGGTGCGGGCGAGAACGGTTTTCAGGCGGACGATACGATCTGGTTGACGCATGGCTGCGCTGCCTTCTGCTGGTTGTTTCTGACGATTGCAGGAACCAGACAAGGCAACGATTTATCGTTTTGTAACAATTATTTAAGTGCCGTAGTAGTATGGCGTAGAAACGGCGGTAAATAGGATGGTTCTACGTCCTACAACCCGATGCCTCGGCCTCTGCCAAGGCCGTGACTGAGGGCGAGTTGCCGCCCGAGCCTCATCCCTGAGTCGAACTCCATGCTGATGCCGAGTTGCTTCTTTCGGCCTTCGAGCAGGGATTCCATCTGCGGATCGCGTTCGAGGCTCATCGCCATGTTGCCCATCTCCGCGCGCGCTGACCTGTAGCCGGAATAGTTGCCCGCCGCATATTGGCGCTCGCCGGTCTGTTTGAGGTCGCGAAAGCGTTCGACAAAGCGGTCGGCTCGGCGCTCCGGGCTGGTGCGAATCTCGGTTTCCAGTTGCAGGGCGCGGATGGCGCGATTGACCTTGCCCGATCCCGCCTCATGGGCAAGGCTCTCATCCTTGGCATAGGCCGCTTCCGCGTCCTGCCAGCCAAAGGGGCGCACCTCATCGAACGCCTTACGGGAATCGACCAGTTCTTCCCATTGTGCGGGGCTTGCCTTGCTCCCGGCATCCTCGGCGTTGAAGACCTGGCCAACGGCATGGGCATGACGGATGAGCGCCATTCTGCGGGCGTGGCGCAAGGCATCCTCCGAATCTATTCCGGCGTCCCGCGCCACCGCCTCGATCTCCTGCTTTATCTCCCTGCCGGTCGTCTCTCTTTCCGGCCCTTCTGCACCGTCACGAGACTCGCGCACGCTGAAGATGATGTCGCCGATCCGGTCAACGGCATTGTCCGGGACGTGCTTCTGTTCAACGGCAGCATCACGGGCATGGGCGGTAATGCCGCGCCGCTCGGCATAGTCCTGCGCCGGGTCAATCTGCTGGTCGTAGTCCGATGCCATGTCCTTGGCCCGGTCGCGCGACAGGGTATTCACCAGCCTGCCCTGACTGGCGAAGTCATCACGGCCATAGTGCAGGTCCATACCGTCGCGGTGCCGCGACAGGGCGACATAGCTGCCGTGCGCGTCCATGCCCGGCGTTGCCAGCACATGCGTCCGATCCACCGTCATGCCTTGCGCCTTGTGGAAGCATCAGCAGATGCACCATTCGTAGCATGTTGTTCGCAGCGGCGGGCGTTGCCGCCTTGTCGCTGACCAGCTTTTGCAGGTGCTTGCGTTCCATGTGGGCGACTCTCTTGTCACCATGTTCAGCTCGGAAGCGTTCGATGATGCCGCGATATGTCGCCTTCGTGGAGTCGCTCAGATTGGTGAAATCGCTGGTCTTGTAGAAGCTGACCACAAGCGCAGACACACTGCCTGCAATGGTTTGCTTCACGCCGATTTCCAGCTTCTCACCATTTGCGGCCTTCTCATACGCTGCCATAAACTCTGGCGTCCAAGGCAGGCCCGGCAGTGCGCACCGGGGAAAGCCGGGGCGGCGATAATACCAGCGGAAAGTGCCGTGGCGATCTTCGAAGCCCTGACAGTACCGGGGCGGTTTGCGTAAGAGTTTCATCCTTTCAGTCCCAGTCATTGGTTTCGGGGGCTGAATCGTCCCCGGAAGGGCATCAAACGCCAGATCCAAAGCGCGCACGTCCCAGATTGTCCGGGCATATACGCGCTTGGGGGCGGGCATTTCGCCGGGGCGTTCGGCAAGCTCCCGCGTTAAGCCCATGCCGAAGGACAACTCGGCCCACCATGGCCCTGCCTGGCGGTCGCCGGGGTCTCGGTCGGCGGGCACAGGTCGCATGCCCCCGCATGCCGGGCGATTCCACCCGGGAGGCCACCGCTTTCCCGGGCGCCGCGGGTCGTCCTGCCGCCGTATCCGGCGCGGGCGCCGCAGGGGCGGGCTTTCTCACGATCATTTGTGTCAAGGCGGCTTTTGGCATTTGTGGTCCGCCCGGGATTTCGCTCTAATGCCCCCGGACCACAGAAGCAGGGAGCCCTCAGATGGCCAGTTCCGCCGCCGCCGACACCGCACTCGTGGCCGAGATCGAGGCCCTGGGAGAGCGGCTGGCCGAGGCCCGCGCCTCGATCTCGCGCCGTTTCATCGGGCAGGAGAAGGTCGTCGACCTGGTGCTTTCGGCGATGCTTTGCGGCGGGCATGCGCTGCTGGTGGGGCTGCCGGGCTTGGGCAAGACCCGGCTGGTCGATACGCTGGGCACGGTGATGGGGCTGGACGCCAGCCGCATCCAGTTCACCCCCGACCTGATGCCCGCCGACATCCTCGGCTCGGAAGTGCTTGAAACCGCGGGCGATGGCGGGCGCGCCTTCCGCTTTCTCGAAGGGCCGATCTTCTGCCAGCTCCTGCTCGCGGATGAGATCAACCGCGCCTCGCCGCGCACGCAGTCGGCGCTGTTGCAGGCGATGCAGGAGAAAGAGGTCACCATCGGCGGCCGACACCGCCCGCTGGGGCGGCCGTTCCACGTCCTCGCCACCCAGAACCCCATCGAGCAGGAGGGCACCTATCCGCTGCCCGAGGCCCAGCTCGACCGTTTCCTGGTCCAGGTCGATGTCGACTACCCCTCGCGCGATGTCGAGCGCGCGATCCTGATCGCCACCACCGGCGCCGACGAGGCCGAGGCGGCGCAGGTCTTCGACGCCGGGGCGCTGATCGCGGCGCAATCGGTGATCCGGCGCATGCCGGTGGGCGAGAAGGTGGTCGAATCGATCCTCGACCTTGTCCGCGCCTGCCGCCCGGGCGAGGCCGAGGGGCGCGACCTGGAGGGAAGCCTGGCCTGGGGGCCGGGGCCGCGCGCGGCGCAGGCGCTGATGCTGACGGTCAGGGCGCGCGCGCTGCTGCACGGCCGCCTCGCCCCTTCGACCGAGGATGTCGCGGCGCTGGCGCTGGCCACGCTGGAACACCGCATGGCGCTGTCCTTCGCCGCCCGGGCGCGCGGCGAGACGCTTTCGGACGTGATCGGCCGGGTGACCGAGCGCGTCCTCGGGCTTGAGGCGGCGGCGTGACGCTTGACCTTCAGGCCCGGGCCGAGGCGCTTGGCCAGACCCTGCCGCCGCTGCTGGCCGAGGCCGAGATGCTGGCCGCTACGGTGATGCTGGGCGAGCACGGCCGCCGCCGCGCCGGGCTGGGCGACGAATTCTGGCAATATCGCGCCGCCCATCCGGGCGATCCGGCGCGGCTGATCGACTGGCGCCGCTCGGCGCGCTCGGACCAGCATTTCGTGCGCGAGCGCGAATGGCAGGCGGCGCAATCGGTGACGCTCTGGGTCGATCCCTCGCGTTCGATGGCGTTTTCCGGCAGCCGCGACCGCGCGCCCAAGGCGGATCGGGCGCGGCTTCTGGCGCTCGCGCTGGCGGTCTTGCTCTTGCGCGGCGGCGAGAGGGTCGGGCTTGCGGGCGCGGCGCCGCCGCGCGGCGGGCGCGGCCAGATCCTGCGGCTGGCGGCAAGGCTGGCGGGCGAGGGCGAGGATCCCGCCGATTTCGGCGCCCCCGCGACCGAGGGCATGACCGGCCACGGCCGCGCGGTGTTCCTGTCGGATTTCCTCGGCCCGCTTGAGGCGGTGGAGGCGGCGCTTTCGCGCGCGGCCGACCGGGGCGTGCGCGGCGCCCTGTGCCAGGTGCTGGACCCGGCCGAGGAGGAGTTTCCCTTCGACGGCCGCGTGGTCTTCGAATCCATGGCGGGCGGCCTGCGGCACGAGACGAAACAGGCGGGCCAGTTGCGCGACCGCTATCTTTCCCGCCTGGCCGAGCGCAAGGACCGGCTTTCTACCCTGGCCCGCGCCGTCGGCTGGCAATTCTCGACCCATCACACCGGCAGCCCGGTGCAATCCGCGCTGCTCTGGCTGTTCCGCGCGCTGGAGGGCGGGCGCTGATGTTCATGCTTGGGCCCCTGGGCTTCCTGACCCCCTGGCTTCTCTGGGCGCTGGTGATCCTGCCGGTGCTGTGGCTTTTGCTGCGCGCGGTGCCGCCCGCGCCGGTGCGCCGCCGCTTTCCCGGCGTCGCGCTGCTGCTGGGCCTGAAGGATGAGGACAGCGAGACCGACAAGACGCCCTGGTGGCTGCTCGCATTGCGCATGGCGGCGGTGGCGGCGCTGATCTTCGCCTTCGCCGGGCCGATCCTGAACCCCGAGCCGAAGCAGGAGGGGCGGGGGCCGCTGCTGGTGGCGCTCGACGGTGGATGGGCCGATGCGCGCGACTGGCCGCGCCGGGTGGAGCGCGCGGCGCAGGTGGTGGAAGAGGCGGGCCGCGACGGCCGTCCGGTGGCGCTTTTGCGCCTGACCGAGGATCCGCAGGACGTGGTCTTCCAGACCGCCGATGCGCTGGCCGGGCGGCTTTCGGTGATGGAGCCCAGCCCCTGGGCCCCCGCGCGCCTGGCCGACTGGGCCGAGAAACTGCCCGCCGAGGCGTTCGACACGCTCTGGCTGTCGGACGGCATCGCCCATGACGGGCGCGAGGCGCTGGCCGCCGTCTTCGCCGACAAGGGCGCGCTGACCGTGGTCGAAAGCCCGGCGCCGGTGCTGGCGCTGCATCCGGCGGTGTTCGAATCGGGCCGGATCCGGGTCGCGGTCAGCCGGTTGCACCGCGGCGCCGAGGCCGAGGTCGAGGTTCTGGGCCGCGGCCCCGATCCGGCCGGGATCGAGCGCGAACTGGCGCGCGCCACCGTGACCTTCGCCCCGGGCGAGGCGCGGGCCGAGGCGGTGATGGATCTGCCGCCCGAGTTGCGCAACCGCGTGACGCGGTTCGAGATCGCGGGCCTGCGCTCGGTCGGCGCGGTCAGCCTGACCGACGACAGCCTCAAGCGGCGCAAGGTGGCGCTGGTCGCGGCGGGCCCGGCGGATGAGGGGCTGCAACTGCTGTCCCCGCTGCATTACCTGCGCCAGGCGCTGGAGCCGGTGGCCGATCTGGTCGAGGGCCCGGTCGCCGATGTGCTGGCCGCCTCGCCCGATGCGGTGATCCTTGCCGACGTGGCCCGGCTGGGCGAGGCCGAACATGCCGCGCTGACCGAATGGGTCGAGGCGGGCGGGCTGCTTCTGCGCTTTGCCGGGCGGCGCCTGGCCGCAAGCGAGATCGGGCTTTACGATGAGGATCCGCTCTTGCCGGTGCGCCTGCGCGAGGGCGGCCGCCAGGTCGGCGGCGCGATGAGCTGGGGCGAGCCGAAGGGCCTTGCCCCCTTCCCCGAGGGCGGCCCGTTCTTCGGCCTTGCCGTGCCCGGCGATGTCGAGGTGCGCCAGCAGGTGCTGGCCCAGCCCGACCCCGAACTGTCGGCCCGCACCATCGCGGCGCTTGAGGACGGCACGCCGCTGGTCACCCGCAAGGCGCTTGGCGAGGGATCGGTGGTGCTGGTCCATGTCACCGCCAATGCCGAATGGTCGAACCTGCCGCTTTCGGGGCTGTTCGTGCAGATGCTGGAGCGGCTTGCGGTTTCCACCCGCGCCGCGCGGCCCGGGGCCGCCGATCTGGCGGGCCAGACCTGGGTGCCCGAGGTCCTGCTCGACGCCTGGGGGGCCGAGCGCGATGCGGGCGGCATGGCTGGCGTCGCGGGCGAGGCTTTGGCCGAGGCCTTCGAGGCCGGGCCCGGCCCGGCGCAGCCGCCGGGGCTTTATGCCGGGCAGGACCGGCGCGTCGCGCTGAACGTGATCGGGGCCGCGACCACGCTTTCCCCGGCCGAATGGCCCTCGGGCGCGACGGTCGAGGGGCTGGCGGTGGCGCCGGAACGCTCGCTGGTCGGGCCGGTGCTGGTGCTGGGCGCCGCGCTCCTGCTGCTCGACATCCTGGCGGCGCTGCTCGTCGCCGGGCGGCTGGGGCTGCGGCGGGGCGTGGCGATGCTGGCGCCGGTGGCGATCGCGGCGGCGCTGGCGGGCGGCCTGGCCGCGCCCGCGCCCGCGCAAGAGGCGCCGCAGCCCCAGTCGGCCGGTGACGAATTCGGCATCCGCGCCACCGAGGGCGTGGTCCTGGCCTTCGTCAGGACCGGCGATGCGCAGGTGGACGAGATTTCGGAATACGGTCTTCTGGGACTTGGCGACATGCTTTGGGCGCGCACCGCGGTCGAGCCGGTGATGCCGCTCGGCGTCGATATCGAGGCCGACGAGTTGGCGTTCTTCCCGTTCCTCTACTGGCCGGTGACGGCGGATGCGGCCACGCCCTCGGCGGCGGCCTATGCGAAGCTGAACCAGTTCCTGCGCACCGGCGGCATGATCCTGTTCGACACCCGCGATTCCGACCGGGCGGCCTTCGGCGGCCAGACCCCCGAGGGCGCGGCGCTGCAGCGGATCGCCGCCGGGCTGGACATTCCGCCGCTGTCGCCGATCCCGGCCGACCATGTGCTGACCCGCACCTTCTACCTGCTTCAGGAATTCCCCGGCCGCCAGAACGGCGGCACCATCTGGGTCGAGGCCGCGCCGGAAGAGGCCGAGGCCGAAGAGGGCATGCCGTTCCGCACCCTCAACGACGGGGTGACGCCGGTGGTGATCGGCGGCAACGACTGGGCCTCGGCCTGGGCCACCGACGACAACGGCGTGCCGATGCTGCCGGTGGGGCGGGGCGCGGCGGGCGACCGCCAGCGCGAGATCGCCTGGCGCTTCGGGGTCAACCTGATCATGCATGTGCTGACCGGCAACTACAAATCCGACCAGGTCCATGTGCCTGCGCTGCTGGAAAGGCTGGGTCAATGATCGCGCAACTGGTGTTCAGCCCGCTGGTGGCCTGGCCGGTGCTTTGGGCGCTGGCCGGGGCGGCGCTTCTGTTCCTGGCGCTGGCCTCGTGGCGCGGCCTGCCGGGCTGGGGGCTGCGCGGGCTGGCGGCCGGGGCGCTGCTGGCCGCGCTCTCGGGCCCTTCCTGGCAGGAGGAGGAGCGTCAGCCGCTTTCCGACATCGTCATCCTGCTGGTCGACGAAAGCGCCAGCCAGACCCTGGGCGAACGCGCGGCCCAAAGCGCCCGCGCCGTCGCCCGGGTCGAGGCCGAGGTCGCCGCGCGCGACAATACCGAATTGCGCCTCCACCGTTTCAGCGACGGCAATGATGCCGGGACGCTGGCCATGGCCGCCATGGCCGAGGCCCTGGCCGAAGAGCCGCGCGCCCGCGTCTCGGGCGTGATCCTGGTGACGGACGGCCGCGCCCATGACCTCGATCTCGCGCCCGAAAGCCCGGCGCCGTTCCATGTGCTCCTGACCGGGGCGCGCGACGACTGGGACCGCCGCCTCGTGGTTCGGAACGCCCCCGCCTTCGCCATCATCGGCGAGGAATTCACCCTGGGCCTGATGGTCGAGGATCAGGGCGCGGTGCCCGCCTCGGCCGGGACCGAGGTCGAATTGACCATCTCGGTCGATGCCGATCCGCCGCAAAGCTTCCGGGTGCCGGTGGGGGTGGAGCTGGAACTGCCGGTCACCTTGCCCCATGGCGGCATGAACGTGCTGCGCTTCGAGATCGCCGCCACGGCGGATGAGCTGACCACCCGCAACAATGCCGCCGTGGTCCAGATCAACGGCGTGCGCGACCGGCTGCGGGTGCTCTTGGTCTCGGGCGAGCCGCATGCGGGCGAAAGGGTCTGGCGCAACCTGCTGAAATCCGACGCCTCGGTCGATCTGGTGCATTTCACCATCCTGCGCCCGCCCGAAAAGCAGGACGGCGTGCCGGTCGACGAGATGAGCCTGATCGCCTTCCCGACGCGCGAGCTTTTCGTCGAGAAGATCGAGGAATTCGACCTGATCATCTTCGACCGCTACCGGATGCGGGGCATCCTGCCGATGAGCTACATCGACAATGTGGTCGAATATGTCAAAGGCGGCGGCACGGTCCTGGTGGCCTCGGGGCCGGAATTCGGCGCGGTGGATTCGCTCTACCGCTCGCCCCTGGCCGAGATCCTGCCGGTCGCCCCCACCGCCCAGGTGGTCGAAGGCGGCTTCACCCCCCTGATCACCGAACTGGGCCGCCGCCATCCGGTGACCGAGGGGCTGGAGCGTTTCGCCCCCGCCTCGGAAGACGACACCCCCGGCTGGGGCCGCTGGTTCCGGGCCATCGAGGTGGAGCAGCTCTCCGGCCAGACCGTGATGGAGGGGCCGCAGGGCCTGCCGCTTCTGGTGCTGGACCGGGTGGAAGAGGGGCGGGTGGCGGTGCTGGCCTCGGACCACGCCTGGCTTTGGGCGCGCGGCTACGAGGGCGGCGGCCCGCAACTTGAGCTGCTGCGGCGGCTGGCGCATTGGATGCTCAAGGAGCCCGAGCTTGAGGAAGAGACCCTGACCGCCACGGCGAGGGGCGATGTCCTGACCATCACCCGCCGCAGCGTCGAGGAGGTGCCGCCGGGCCCGCTGACCATCACCGGCCCCGACGGGACCGAGACGGTCCTCGGTATGACCGAGGTCTCGCCCGGCCGCCATGAGGTGATCTGGGAGGCGCCGGAACAGGGGCTTTACCGTCTGGAGCAGGACGAGCTTGCCCGGGTGATCGGGGTCGGCCCCGCCGCGCCGAAGGAATTCGAGGAGACCATCGCCTCGGCCGAGGCGATGGTCGCGGCGGCGCGCGCGCCCGGCGTCTCGGTCAGCCGGATCGAGGAGGGGCTGCCCGACATCCGCACGGTGGCCGAGGGCCGCCCGGTCGCGGGCCGGGGCTGGATCGGGGTGACCCCGCGCGAGGCCTATGTGACAACCGAGGTCCGCCAGGCGGCGCTCCTGCCCGGCTGGGCCTGGCTTTTGCTGGCGGCAGGCCTGTCGGTTCTGGCCTGGCTGATCGAGGGGCGGCGGGGCGCGAAGCTCTGAGGGCATTCACTTCCCCGACATTCCGGGCCCTAGATCCGGCGAAATCCGGGTCCGGGGTTGCACTTTTGGAACATTCCCACCTGAATGGCGCCTGTCGGCGCTGTGACGGCCAGCCCTGTGAAAGCCAGTCCAGTTCCGCTTGGCCCAAGTTCCGATTTGCCCGATGCCAGCCCGCCAGTGCCAGCCCGCCAGTGCCGGTCAGCCCTGTTCGGTGCATTGCGGCCAGGCCTTGGCCGATTCCTTCAGCAGGGTCACGAAGGCCTGCACCTTGCGGGTGCGGTGCAGGTCGACATGGGTCACCACCCACAGCGGCGAATCCCACTCCGGCCGCGGCGCCATCACCTCGACCAGATCGGGGTCGGCCATCGCCTCATAGGCCGACATGAAGCCGATGCCCGCGCCCTGGCGCAGGGCCTCGTTCCAGGCGGAAACCTCGGTGGCGCGGAAGGCGAGTTGTTCGGGCGCGACCCGCTCGCGCAGCCAGCGATAGAAGCCCGCCCGGCTGCCCTCGCTTTCGGCGACGATGAAGCGGTGGTCGGCGAATTCCGCTTCCGAGGCGGGGATGCCATGGGCCTCGATATAGCTGCGCGCGGCATAAAGCCCGGTGCGGATCCGGCTCAGTGGCTGGACCACGTTGTCGGGCTCTTCCGGCGCGGCCCCGGCGCGGATCGCGACATGGGCCTCGCCGTAATCCAGCCGGAAGATCCGCATGTCGGTCAGAAAGCGCACGATCACCGCCGGATGGCGGCGCTGGAATTCGGCAAGCACCGGCACCACCAGATCGGAGAAGCCCGAGACCGAGGTGATGACGAATTCGCCCTGCACCGTTTCGCCCTGGCCCTTGATGCGCGAGGACAATTGGGCGAACTGCTCTTCGGTGGTCTGGGCGACGGTCAGCAGGTCGCGCCCGGCCTCGGTCGCGGTATAGCCGCGGGCGTGGCGCTGGAACAGCTTGCTGCCCAGCCGACGCTCCAGCGCGTCGATATGGCGGATGACGGTGGCATGGTGGACGCCGAGCACCTCGGCCGCGCCCGATACGGTGCCAAGGCGCGCGACCTGATAGGCGGTGCGGATTTCGTCCCAGTTGTCCATGGTGGCAGCCCTTTCGCGGCTTCGCTTCGCGGCCAGAAAAGGCGCAAACGCCGCCGGGTTCAAGGCCGTCCGCGCGGTTTTTGCCGCGCCTGGCGGGTGTCGGGTTCGGGGTGGGGCGAAGGTTTCTGCGCGCTGGGGCCTGCGGTCCAGGCGGGGGCGGTGGCGCTACAGGTCCGCGCCGGTTCCGCCGCAACCGCGCGCCGCGACCGCAAACAGGTTTTGGTCGGGCGGAATTCTCTGCTAAGAAGGGCGCGCGTCTGTCCCGCGCCTGTCGAAACCCTCGCCTGCCGAGACCCCAGCCTGAGGCCCATCTCCGCCCCTTTCCGTAACCGACCCGCCGTGATCAACCTGCCGTGACCGCCAAGCCCCCGCATTCCCGCATCGCGAGCCAGATCCTTCGCCTGCGCCATTCGCGCGACCTGCCGCTGGCGGGGCGGCCATGCGCGCTCGGCCTGGTGCTGGGGGCGGTGTTCTTCGCCGCCTCGCTGACGCCTTCGATGATTCCCCGCGCGGGCCTGATGCAAGGCGTTCTGGGCGGGATCTGCTTCGCCGCGGGCTATCTGATCGCCCATCTGGCGCTTTCGCTGTGGAACTGGATGACCGAGGCCCCGCCGCCCGCGCCCCGGAAGCTGACGCGCAACCTGCGCTGGTCGGTGCTGATCGCGGTGTTGACGGCGGGCTGGGGGCTGTGGAACGCCACCGGCTGGCAGGCGGGGATCCATGCGGTGATGCAACTGCCGCCGGTCGAAAGCGCGCGGCCCTGGACCATCCTCATGGTGGCCTCGGCGGTGGCGGTGGCGCTGGTCCTGCTGGGGCGGATCTTCCGGCGGCTGATGCGGCTGGTGGCGGCGCAGCTTGAGGTCGTGGTGCCGCGCCGGGTGGCGGCGGTGGCGGGGATCTTCGCCGCGGCGCTGCTGTTCTGGTCGATCGGCAACGACGTGGTGCTGGGGCGGCTTCTGGCGCTGATGGACGACACCTATGCCGCGCTGGACGATCTGATCCCGGCCGAACAGGCCGCGCCCTCGGATCCGCTGAAATCGGGCAGCGCGCAATCGCTGGTGGCCTGGGACGACCTGGGCGCGGCGGGGCGCGACTGGGTGCTGTCTTTGCCCGATGCCGGGGATATCGCCGCCATCTCGGGGCAGGGGATGGAGCCGCTGCGCATCTATGTCGGCCTGAATGCCGCGCCCGATGCCGAGGCGCGCGCGGCGCTGGCGCTGGAAGAGGCGATCCGCGTCGGCGCCTTCGAGCGCGAGGTTCTGGTGATCGCCACCCCCACCGGCACCGGCTGGATGGACCCGGCGGCGTTCCGGCCGCTCGACCATCTGACCGGTGGCGATGTGGCCACGGTGGCGGTGCAATATTCCTATCTGCCAAGCTGGCTTTCGCTGTGGGTCCAGCCCGAATACGGCGCCGACAGCGCCCGGGCGCTGTTCCACGCCATCCACGGCCACTGGCGCGAACTGCCCGAGGACAGCCGCCCCCGGCTTTACCTCTTCGGCCTCTCGCTGGGCGCGCGCAACGGCGAGATCTCGGCCACGCTGCCCGATCTGGTGGCGGCGCCGCCGCAGGGCGCGCTCTGGGTCGGGGCGCCCTTCGCCTCGTCGAGCTGGCAGCAGGTGATGGAGCTTCGGCGCATGGACAGCCCGGTCTGGGCGCCGCTGGTGGGCGACGGCTCGATGATCCGCGTCACCACGCAGGAGAACCGGCTGGACCGCGCCGCCGCGCCCTGGGGACCGATGCGGGTGGTCTATCTGGAATATCCCTCGGATCCGATCGTCTATTTCTCGCCCTCGGTGCTGTGGCGTGCGCCGCAATGGCTTGCGCCGCCGCGGGCGCCTGATGTCTCGCCGGGGCTGCGCTGGTTTCCGGTGGTCACCTTCCTGCAACTGGCCTTCGACATGGCGACCGCGACCTCGGCCCCGCCGGGCTATGGCCATGTCTATGCCGCGCGCGACTACCTGACAGCCTGGGACGAGGTTCTGGGCAGCGAGACCCCGCCCGAGCGGCTGGAGCGGCTGCGCCGCATGCTGGACGCCGACGGGATCTGAAGGCGCCGCAGGGGCCGTGCGGACCCCTGTCGGCTTTCGCCTTGTTTCATTGGCTCTTCGTTGAGTCAAACTGAACCGTTTGGTTTTACTGCTGCGGCGATCACGAGAAAGGCAAGGCCTCGTCACATCTTTTTGCTGTTCACAAGCGCACATAAACCGACCGTTTGGGCGAGTTTAACGGTTTTATGAATGGGCTTAGCTTCCTCCCTACAGACGGCGCAGAACCAAGGGCCGTCGCAATCATCTCGCCGGGAAAGGCCCGGCGACCTTTCGGAGGAAGACGTCATGTCCATCAAAAATATCGGTTTCGCTGCCCTGATCACCATCGCCTCGGTGGGCTCCGCCATCGCCGCAGGCGCCGGTTCGGACGGCAAGGATCAACTGGCCCGCATCCTGGGGGTCGATGCCGATCAGTTCACCACCGCACAACTTCTCCAACTGCAGGACGCCCGCCGCGAGAACGACGCCGAGCGGTTCAACTTCATCCTTTCGCAAGCCGGTGGCGCCACCGCTTCGGCCGGTGCGTCGACCTCGGCGGGCAATGTGCAGCGCGCCCTGGCGCTCGGGGTGGAGCCGGGCCGCTTCACCGCCGCCGAACTCTCGCAGCTTGAGGTCGCCCGTCGCAACGGCGACACCGAGGTGGTGAAATTCATCCTCTCGGGCGACAATCGCAAGCCCGCCGCCGAGGCCGGCGTCGTGACCGCGGGCAAGGCCCAACTGGCGGCGAGCCTGGGCGTGAACCCCGCCGATTACACCCTGGCCGAACTGACCCGCCTGGACGCCGACCGCCAGGGCGCCGACAACTGAGCCCGGCGGGCTTGGCGTGATCGCGGGCGGGGGATCTCCTGCTGCCCGCCCGCGGTCGCAATCCGCAAGACTGTCCTGCCGTCCCGCCGCCCGAGAGCTTGACTCCCGGGCGGCTTCCTTTTATGCGCGTCGGGAATTCCCCGGAGGCTGAAGGCTTCCGGTCCCATGGGCAAGTCCCGGGATCGCCATCCGTCAGCGCGTCGCGCCCACGGGTGCCTTTCCCCATTGTCCATCGCCGCCGCCTTCCCATATCGGAAAGGCCCCCGCCAGTCCGCGACCCGAAGGAGCGCGCCGATGTTTGAAAGCCTGTCAGAACGCCTTGGCGGCGTCTTCGACCGCCTGACGAAACAGGGCGCACTGACCGATGCCGATGTGGTCGCGGCGCTGCGCGAGGTGCGGGTGGCGCTGCTCGAGGCCGATGTCTCGCTGCCCGTCGCGCGCGATTTCATCAAACGGGTGCAGGAAAAGGCGACCGGCACCGCGGTGACGAAATCGGTCACGCCCGGGCAGATGGTGGTCAAGTTCGTCCATGACGAGCTGGTGCGCGTGCTGGCGGGCGAAGGCCCGGCCGAGGCGCTGAAGATCGACAACCCCCCCGCCGCCATCCTGATGGTCGGCCTCCAGGGCTCGGGCAAGACCACCACCACGGCCAAGCTGGCCCGCCGCCTGAAAGAGCGCAACCACAAGCGCGTGCTGATGGCCTCGCTCGACACCAACCGCCCGGCGGCGATGGAGCAGTTGCAGATCCTCGGCGCCCAGATCGGCGTCGACACCCTGCCCATCGTCAAGGGCGAAAGCGCCACCGCCATCGCCAAGCGGGCCAAGACCCAGGCCGCATTGGGCGGCTATGACGTGCTGTTTCTGGACACCGCCGGCCGCCTGCATATCGACGAAATGCTGATGGACGAGGTCCAGGCCGTGCGCGACATCGCGCAGCCGCGCGAGACGCTGCTGGTCGTCGACGGGCTGACCGGGCAGGATGCCGTCAACGTGGCCTCGGAATTCGAGGCCAAGGTCGGGATCTCGGGCGTGGTGCTGACCCGGATGGACGGCGACGGGCGCGGCGGCGCGGCGCTGTCGATGCGCGCGGTCACCGGCAAGCCGATCCGCTTCGTGGGCCTGGGCGAGAAGATGGAGGCGCTGGAGCCCTTCGAGGCCGAGCGCGTCGCGGGCCGCATCCTTGGCATGGGCGACATCGTGGCCCTGGTCGAGAAGGCGCAGGAGACTTTCGAGGCCGAACAGGCCGAGCGGATGGCCAAACGCTTCGCCAAGGGCCTGTTCAACATGAACGACCTGCGCAGCCAGCTTGAGCAGATGCTGAAGATGGGCGGCATGCAGGGGCTGATGGGGATGCTTCCCGGCATGGCCAAGCACCAGGCGGCGGCGGCCGAGGCCGGGCTGGACGACAGGATGCTGCGGCGCCAGATCGCCCTGATCAATTCCATGACCAAGCGCGAGCGCGCCAATCCCGACATGCTGCAGGCCAGCCGCAAGAAGCGCATCGCCCAGGGGGCGGGGCTTGAGGTGCAGGAGCTGAACCGGCTTCTGAAGCAGCACAAGCAGATGGCCGACATGATGAAGAAGATGGGCAAGGGCGGCATGATGAAGAACATGATCCGCCAGTTCATGGGCAAGGGCGGCCTGCCCGACCCGTCGAAAATGTCGCCCGAGCAACTGGCCGAGGCGGCGAAAGGCATGGGGCAGGGCATGGGTGGCTTGCCGGGCCTGGGCGGCCCGATGGCGGGCCTGCCGCGCGGCGTGACCCTGCCCGCCGGGCTTTCGGGGATGATGAGGAAGAAATGACCGCCTCGCTTCGCCATTCCCCGACCGGCGTCCCGCCTGTTTCCGGCCCGCGCGCGCCCGCCCCGCATCTGGCCGGGGCGGCGCTGTGGCATTTCGATCTGGGGCGTTTCGATCCGGCGGCGGGGCTTTCGGGCGCCCGCCTCCCGGCAGAGGAGAGGGTGCAATGACCGACAGCGCATCGCGCGCGGCCGAACTGCTGGCCGAACATCGCGAATCGATCGACCGGCTGGATGCGATCCTGGTCTTCACCCTGGCCGAACGCTTCAAGCACACCCAGGGGGTGGGGCGGCTCAAGGCCCGCCACGGCCTGCCGCCCTCGGATCCCGCGCGTGAGGCGCGCCAGATCGAACGGCTGGAGAGACTGGCCGAAGAGGCGAAGCTAGATCCAGAATTCGCCAGGAAATTCCTGAACTTCGTCATCAGCGAAGTCATCAGGCACCACGAGAAGCTGCAAGAATAACCCCAAACACCCGAACCACGAACACCCGGGCTCCGGCCCGGATCACAGCCATTCCGAAGGAGAAACCAAAATGGCCATGAAAATCCGTCTCGCCCGTGGCGGCTCGAAAAAGCGTCCGTTCTACGCCGTCGTCGCCTCTGATTCGCGCTCGCCCCGCGACGGGCGCTTCATCGAGAAGCTGGGCACCTACAACCCGCTTCTGGCCAAGGACGACGAAAAGCGCGTCGTGCTGAATGTCGAGCGGATCCAGCACTGGATCGCGCAGGGCGCCCAGCCGACCGACCGCGTCGCGCGCTTCCTCGAAGCCGCGGGCCTGCGCGAGAAGGCCGCCCGCAGCAATCCGAAATCCGCCGTCCCCGGCAAGGCCATGGCCGAGCGCGCCGCCAAGAAGGCCGCCCGCTCCGCGGCCCCGGCCGAAGAAGCGGCGGCCGAGTAATTTTCGGCCTCGTGAAACTGCTGGCGATCCCCCTCGGGGTCGCCGGTCTGCCGGGCTTCGGGCTTTTGCGCCGCCTGGTCACGGTGGGGCTTTGCGCCGGATCCTTCTGGGGCGGAATGCAGGTGCAGCGCCTGCTTGACGTCGCGATATGCCCCGGGCCCGAGGGGCATCTTTCCTCTGCGGCCTGCAAGGGGGGCCAGCCATGACCGCATCCGACCGGATCTGCATCGGCGCCATCGCGGGCGCTTTCGGCGTTCAGGGCGAGGTGCGGCTGAAAAGCTACTGCGCCGAGCCGACCGACATCGCCGCCTATGGCCCTTTGCACACCGGGGACGGCCGCCGCAGCTTTTCGGTGCGGCTGACGCGCCCGGTGGCGGGGGGGCTTGGCGCGCGGCTTTCGGGCGTGACGACCAAGGAAGAGGCCGATGCGCTGAAGGGGGTGGAGCTGTTCATCGACCGCGCCCGCCTGCCGCGCCTGCCCGACGACGAATTCTACCACAGCGACCTGATCGGGCTTGAGGCCCGCGACCCGGGCGGCGCGGCGGTCGGCTCGGTTTCGGCGGTGCTGAACCATGGCGCCGGAGACCTGCTGGAGATCCGCGCCCCGGGCCGGGCGCAGGCGCTGCTGCTGCCCTTCACCCTGGCGAATGTGCCGCTGGTCGATCTGTCGGCCGGGGTGCTGGTGGTCGATCTGCCCGAGGGGCTGGACTGATCGCGGGTCCGGCCGGGCCCTGGGCCGAGGCGGCGTGAAACCCCGAAGGGACACCGAACCTGGTTCTTCGATGTGCGGGGTGCCCCGGCGGCTTCCCCTCGGCGTCGCCGCAGGGGGAAGATTCTTGCGCGCAGGGCTTGGAATCCGGGAAGATGCCGACTCCGGGAAGATGCCGACATGGCTCGACCGGCGACCGATGCGGAAGATCCTCTCGGGCAAGGCCCGGAAACCGGGTTTCCACATTGCTTCGGCCTGTTCGGAGGGGTCTCCCTCGGGGTTGGCGGTCCCGGCCGCGCGCCCCGGTCCGGGCCAGCGCGAGGGGCAGGGCGTTGAGCGGATTGCCTTTTCCGCTCTTGCCGCCACCACGCCATTTTTCCGCCATCCTGATGCGGAACATCCTTTCCGTGGGGTGCGGCCCGCCGGAAGCGGGCGGCCCGGTTGGAAAGGTGCAGGATATGCGGCTTCGGGGTTTACTGGTCCGCGCGGCGATGGCGCTGCTTTACATGGGGCCGCTGCTGGCCGGCATGGCGGGATCCGGCTGGGCGATGGTTCTGCCCTTCGTGCTGCTCTTTTCGCTCTGGCTCTCGGTCGCGCGACCGGGGGAGTGGCCGGAGCGCGGGGAATGGCGCGCGCCCCGGGCCTTTCTGGTGGCGGCGACGCTGATCCTCAGCCAGACCCTGCTGGTCGCCATCTTCTTCGGCATCGGGCGCGGCATCGGCGGCGTGACCGGCCATTTGCCGCTGTTGCATCCCGTGCTGCCGTTGGCGATGTCCGGCCTGGCCATCCCGCTGCTGCGGATGATCTGGGACCCGAGGGCGGACTTGCGCGTCGGCACCGTAACGCCCGCCGCGCAGGGCGATCCGGGCGGGGGGGCCGCTGGCGAGGCCCTCGACAGGCTTCTCGCGCTTTC
Source organism: Pseudogemmobacter sonorensis (assembly GCF_042762395.1). Taxonomy (NCBI): domain Bacteria; kingdom Pseudomonadati; phylum Pseudomonadota; class Alphaproteobacteria; order Rhodobacterales; family Paracoccaceae; genus Pseudogemmobacter; species Pseudogemmobacter sonorensis. The sequence goes on along the minus strand of NZ_JBEFZE010000022.1, from coordinate 2,272 downwards.
CGCGCGGCAGGACGAAGGCGCGGATCCGGGTCGGGCGGCGGTCCGGCTGGACCAGGCGATCGGCGTGGTCGGCGCATGGGGCCTGCTGCCCGAACTTTCGACGCTGCTGGCGACGCTGCCCGCCGCGCAGCATGGCGGCCTGCGCCGGGCGCTGATCCGGCGGCTGGGGGCCGAAGCCTCGGGCGCGGCCCCGGCCATCCCGGGCCTGCCGCGCGCGGCCTTCGCCGCCGCCGGGCAGGAGGGCGCGCTTCTGCGCGGGCTCTTGCCGCGCGCCATCGACCTGGCGCTGGCCGAGCCCGCCCGTCGCGCCGAATTCCCGGCGGCGAAGGTGCTGGAGGATCTGGCGAATCGCCTCGCCCCCGCGGGCGGAGAGGGGGATCCGGCCGGGGAGCTGCGGCTGCTCGCCATGCTGTTGCGCGCCGCGCCGGGGCAGGGCGCCGGTGCCCGCGCGCCCTTCCCGGGTGCTGTCTCGCGTTCGGCCGCACTGCGAGGCGCGTGATGCGCCCAGGGGTGACGGCGGGGCTTTCGCGGCCCGCGCCTTGCCGCTAGACCTGCGGCATGAGCGATACCCCCGAAGGCACCCCCCTTTCCCCCCCGGCCGGCCACCCCGAGACTGGTGGCCCTGATGCCGCACCCCCCGATACCGGGCTAGGCAAAAGCCACGGCCGCCTGACCGCGCGGCCCTCGCTGCGCCCGCGCGACCTGATGGAGGAACCTCGCATCCTTCGCGGCTCCTTCGCGGCCAAGGTGGTGACGCTGTTCCCCGATGCCTTTCCCGGCACGCTCGGCCTGTCCCTGACCGGGCGGGCGCTTGATCTGGGGCTCTGGCGGCTGGAGACGGTGGACCTGCGCCCCTTCGGCGAGGGGCGGCACCGCAATGTCGATGACACGCCCTCGGGCGGGGGCGCGGGCATGGTGTTGCGCCCCGATGTGGTGGACCGCGCGCTGCGCGCCGCGATGGCCGAGGCCGCACCCGACCGCGCCCGCTGGCCGGTGGTCTATCTTTCGCCGCGCGGGCGGCCCTTCGATCAGGCCATGGCGCGCCGCTTCGCGGGTTGCGAGGGGATCACGCTGCTGTGCGGGCGGTTCGAGGGCGTGGACCAGCGCGTGCTCGACCATTGGCAGGTCGAGGAGGTGAGCCTTGGCGATTTCGTCATGACCGGGGGCGAGATCGCGGCCCAGGCCGTCCTGGACGCGACGGTGCGGCTTCTGCCCGGGGTGCTGGGCAATGCGGAATCGGCGGTGGAGGAAAGCTTTTCCGACGGCCTGCTCGAACATCCGCAATATACCCGGCCCCCGGTCTGGGAGGGACGCGAGATCCCGCCGGTCCTGACCTCGGGCAATCACGGCGAGATCGCGAAATGGCGCCGCGCGGAGGCCGAGCGGATCACCCGCGCACGCCGCCCCGATCTCTGGGAGGCGTTCCGCGCGCGCCAAGGCCAGTGAGAGGGGGCTCTGCCCCCGGCTCCTGCGGAGCCTCCCCCGGGATATTTGGACAAAGAAGAAAGCGGAAATCCCGCGCCTGCGGCTTTCTTCTTTGCCTAAATATCCCCACCGGAGGGGAAAGAAGAGTGATGCTAAGACATTGAAATCATGTATTCTGCAAGCGCGAGTGCCGCGTGCGATGTTACAGTTGCGCGCCACATGATGCACTGGATTTTGCTGGACTGGCGCACTCGTGGCAAGTGGGTATTTCCGGCGAGCCCGGCCTAGCTCAAATTGGCGTTTAAGAACAAGCTACCTCATGCACCTTCCAGCTTTCGGGCGGGTCACCGGGAATGCCGATTACCTGGCGCACCGACGTGGCAGCCAAGATCATGAAGAAGGTTGGCATGGAGAAGGTCATGTTTGAAGCTGCCGACCCGGAAGTGTTCTCGTGGTACATCAAGAACTACGGGATCGACGTGAACCTCTTCATCGACCACAGTCAGATCACCCAGCTCGAATGTCTGCGTCGCGGCATCTGGGGCGCCAATCCACCTTCGGCAGGATTACCACGTACGGGTAATGACGTTTCCCGCTGTGGCTAATCCAGTTTGAGTTAGACACTGGCCCAACCGCGAGGACCAGAGATGACGCGCGGCAGATTCACCGAAGATCAGATCATCGGCATTCTGAAAGAGCACGAGGCGGGCGTTTCCGTCGGCGATCTGTGCCGCAAGCACGGCGCCAGCGATGCGACAGTCTATAAATGGCAGGCCAAATATGGCGGCATGGATGTCAGCGAGGCCAAGCGGCTGAAGGGTTTGGAAGACGAGAACGCCCGCCTGAA
>NZ_JBEFZE010000021.1:0-72730 GCF_042762395.1 Pseudogemmobacter sonorensis | reverse complement strand
CCCGGTTCGGCAATCTGGCCCGGCCCTGGCAGGGGGACGGCGACGGTCATTGAGGCCCGGGCTTGAAACGAGGCGGGGAAGGGGGGGGGGCGGCCCCCCCCTGCGCCCCCGCACCACGGACGAGCTGGCCGCGCTCTACCAGGCCGCGCCCGAGGCCACCCTGATCGCCGGGGCGACCGATGTCGGGCTCTGGGTCACCAAGCAGTTGCGCGCGCTCTCGCCGGTGATCTTCCTGGGCGGCATCACCGAAATGCAACGGATCGAGCCGCAGGGCGAGCGGATCCGCATCGGCGCGGGCGTCACCGTCTCGGCCCTGCGCGAGGCGATGCTTGCGCCCCATCCCTCCTTCGCCGAGATGCTGCGCCGCTATGCCTCGACCCAGGTCCGCAACGCCGCCACCATCGGCGGCAACGTCGCCAACGGCTCGCCCATCGGTGACGGCCCGCCCGCGCTGATCGCGCTCGGCGCAAGGCTGCACCTGCGCAAGGGCGCGGCACGGCGCGAGATCGCGCTTGAGGATTTCTTCCTCGACTACCGCAAGCAGGACCGCCAGCCCGGCGAATTCGTCGAGGCGCTGACCATCCCCGCCACCGCGCCGGGGCTGCGCTGCTACAAGCTTTCGAAACGCTTCGACCAGGACATTTCCGCCGTCTGCGGCTGTTTCAACCTGGAAATCGAAGCGGGCACCGTCACCTCGGCCCGCATCGCCTTCGGCGGCATGGCCGCCATCCCCAAACGCGCCGCCACGGTCGAGGCGGCGCTGCTCGGCCGTCCCTGGACCCTCGCCACCGCCCAGGCCGCCGCCCGGGCGATGGCGCAGGATTTCCAGCCGCTCTCGGACATGCGCGCAAGTGCCGATTACCGGCTGAAGACCGCCGCGAACATGATGATCCGCTATTTCCACGACCGCGCCGGAACCCCCGTCTCGGTGCTGGAGGTCCAGCCATGAGCATGGGCCGTCCGCTTCCCCATGACAGCGCGCCGCTCCATGTCACCGGCGAGGCGCGCTATCTCGACGACATCCCGCTGCCCGCCGGCACGCTTCATCTGGCCTTCGGGCTTTCCACCATCGCCTGCGGCGAGATCGCCGCGATGGACCTCTCTGCCGTGCGCGCCGCCCCCGGCGTGGTCATGGTGATCGAGGCCGCCGACCTGCACGAGATCCCCGATTGCTCGCCCTCGCTGGGGGACGAGCCGCTCCTGACCTCGACCCGGATCGAATTCCATTCCCGCCCGATCTTCATCGTAGTGGCCGAAAGCCATCTGGCGGCGCGCAAGGCGGCGCGGCTGGGGCGGATCGACTACCGCGAAGCGCCCGCGCTTCTGACCGTGGAACAGGCAATGGCTGCCGATTCACGCTTCGAGACCGGGCCCGTGGTCTGGGCGCGCGGCGATGCGGCGGCGGCCATCGCCCGCGCGCCGCATGTGATCGAGGGCGAATTGGAGGTCGGCGGGCAGGAACATTTCTACCTTGAAGGCCATATCGCCGCCGCCCTGCCCCAGGACGACGGCGGGATGCATGTCTATTCCTCGACCCAGCATCCGACCGAAATCCAGCACAAGGTCGCCCATGCCCTGCACCTGCCGATGAGCGAGGTCCGCGTCGAGACCCGCCGCATGGGCGGCGGCTTCGGCGGCAAGGAAAGCCAGGGCAACTGGCTGGCCATCGCCTGCGCGCTGGCCGCGCGCGCCACCGGGCGGGCCTGCAAGATGCGCTATGATCGCGACGACGACATGGTGGTCACCGGCAAGCGCCACGACATCAAGGTCCGATACAGGGTCGGCTTCGATGACGACGGCCTGGTGCAGGGCGTCGATTTCACCCATCTGCTGCGCTGCGGCTGGAGCCAGGACCTCTCGCTCGCCGTGGCGGACCGCGCCATGCTGCATGCCGAGAATTGCTACTGGATGCCCGACATCCGCATCGAAAGCCACCGGCTGAAAACCAACACCGCCTCGGGCACCGCCTATCGCGGCTTCGGCGGGCCGCAGGGCGTAATCGGCGCCGAAAGGGTGATGGACCATATCGCCTTCGCCCTGGGGAAGGACCCGGTCGAGGTGCGGCGCGTCAACTACTATCGCGAGATGGCGGAAAGCCCGGCCTCTCCCCCCCACGGCATCGCCCCCGGCGGTGGGTCGGTGGCGGTGCAGACCACCCCCTACCACATGCCGGTCGAGGATTTCATCGGCCGCGCCATGACCGACCGGCTGCTGGAAACCGCCGATTACGCCGCCCGCCGCGCCGCCATCGCAAGATGGAATGCCGAAAGCCCGGTCCTGAAGAAGGGCCTTGGCTTCTCGCCGGTGAAATTCGGCATCTCGTTCACGCTGACCTGGCTCAACCAGGCGGGGGCGCTGGTCCATGTCTATCAGGACGGCTCGGTCCATCTGAACCATGGCGGCACCGAAATGGGCCAGGGGCTGAACCAGAAGGTGGCGCAGGTCGCGGCCCATGTCTTCGGGCTGGATGCGGGGCGGGTGAAGATCACCGCTACCGATACCGGGAAGGTGCCCAATACCTCGGCCACGGCGGCCTCGTCGGGTTCGGACCTGAACGGCATGGCCGCGCGCCAGGCCGCCGAGACGATCCGCGACCGCATGGCGGCCTTTCTGGCCGAAAAGCATCAGGTCGCGGTGGAAAAGGTCAGGTTCCAGGACGGAATGGTCCATGTCGCGGGCGAATCCTATCCGTTCGAAAAGGTCGCGGCCTGGGCCTATCAGGCGCGGATCTCGCTGTCCTCCACCGGCTTCTACGCCACGCCCAAGATCACCTGGGACCGCATCCGGGGCGAGGGGCGGCCGTTCTTCTACTTCGCCTACGGCGTCGCGCTGACCGAGGTGGTGATCGACACGCTGACCGGCGAGAACCGCATCCTGCGCACCGACATCGTGCATGACACCGGCGCCAGCCTGAACACCGCGCTCGACATCGGCCAGGTCGAGGGCGCCTATGTGCAGGGCGCGGGCTGGCTGACCACCGAGGAACTGGTCTGGGACGGCAAGGGGCGGCTTTCGACACATGCGCCCTCGACCTACAAGATCCCGGCCTGTTCGGACCGGCCGCGCATCTTCAACGTGGAACTGTGGGGGGTGCCGAACCGCGAGGATTCGGTCGGCAAGTCGAAGGCCGTGGGCGAGCCGCCCTTCAACCTGGGGATCTCGGCCTTCCTTGCGATCTCGGATGCGGTGGCCTCTTGCGGGACGGGCCGGATCTATCCCGACCTGCGCGCGCCCGCGACCGCCGAGGCGGTGCTGGCGGCGGTGGAAAGGGTGCGCGGCGATGTTTGACCTGAACGGACTTCGGGCCGCGGTGGCGGCGCATGGCCGCGTCGCGCGGCTGGTGGTCGCCGCCCATGATGGATCGAGCCCGCGCGAGGTGGGCGCCGCCATGCTGGTCTGGGCGGATGGCATGTCCGGGACCATCGGCGGCGGCGCGCTGGAATGGGAGGCAGTCGCCCGGGCGCGCGACCTGCTTGCGAAGGATGGCGGCGGCGGCGCGCGGCTGGACCGCGAGGCGCTCGGGCCCAAGCTGGGGCAATGCTGCGGCGGGCGGGTCTCGGTCCTGACCGAGTTGCACGACGCCGGATCGGTGGCCGCGCTGGAGGGGCGCGAGGTGATCGCACGGCCCGTCGGCCTTCCGGGCCAGCCCCCGGCGCCGATGCCCCTGGCCGTCAAGCGCATCCTCGCGGGCGCCCGGGCCAAGGGGCAGCGGCCCCCGCCCCGGCTGGTGCAGGGCTGGATGATCGAACCCCTCGCCCGCCCCTCGCGCGAGGTCTGGGTCTGGGGCGCGGGCCATGTCGGGCGCGCGCTCGTCTCGGTGCTGGCACCCCTGCCCGACCTGCGGCTGACCTGGATCGACACCGCGCGCGCGCGCTTTCCCGAGGAAATCCCCGAGGGCGTGGCGCCCGTCTGGACCGAGACGCCCGCGCTTCTGGCCGGTCACGCGCCCGAAGGGGCCGAGCATCTGATCATCACCTATTCCCATGCGCTGGACCTTGAACTCTGCCACCGGCTGCTCGGCCATGGGTTCGGCTGGCTGGGCCTGATCGGATCGGATACGAAATGGGCGCGGTTCCGGTCGCGTCTGGCGCAACTTGGGCATGGGGCGACGTCGATCGCCCGCATCACCTGCCCGATCGGCGCCCCCGCGCTTGGCAAGCATCCGCAGGCGATCGCGGTGGGGGTGGCGGTGCAACTGCTGGAACGAAAACAACAATCCGAGACGGAGATCACGGAGCATGACGGGGAACGGGGAACTTCTGCGGCTGGAGGGCCTGACCAAGGCCTATCCGGGCGTGGTCGCCAATAAGGATGTGTCCTTCCGCATCGGGACCGGCGAAGTCCATGCCCTTCTGGGCGAGAATGGCGCCGGGAAATCGACGCTGGTCAAGATGATCTACGGGCTGGTCAAGCCCGACGAGGGCGTGATGCGGCTGCGGGGCGAGGTCTACCAGCCCGCGAAGCCCGCCGAGGCCCGCCGCCTTGGCGTCGCCATGGTCTTCCAGCATTTCAGCCTGTTCGAGGCGCTGACCGTGGCCGAGAACGTCGCCCTGGGCATGGAGGCCCCGCCGCCGATGCGCGAGCTGGCCGCCAAGATCCGCGCGGTCAGCGAGGAATACGGCCTGCCGCTCGACCCCGGCCGGATGGTGGGCGACCTGTCGGCGGGCGAACGCCAGCGGGTCGAGATCATCCGCTGCCTGCTGCAGGATCCGAAACTTCTGATCATGGACGAGCCGACCTCGGTCCTGACGCCGCAGGAGGTCGAGATCCTGTTCCGCACCCTGCGGCAATTGCGCGACGAGGGCACCTCGATCCTTTACATCAGCCACAAGCTGGAAGAGATTCGCGCGCTTTGCGACAATGCGACGATCCTGCGGCGCGGCCAGGTGGTGGGCACCTGCGTCCCGCGCGAGACCACCGCGCGCGAGATGGCCGAGCTGATGGTCGGCGCCACGCTGGGCACGCCCGAACGCAGCCCGGGCGAGAAGGGGGCGGTCGCGCTCGGGGTCTCGGACCTCACCCTCGCCTCGCCCATTCCCTTCGGGACCACGCTGAAGGACCTTTCCTTCACCGTGTCGAAGGGCGAGGTCCTCGGCATCGCGGGCGTCGCCGGGAACGGCCAGGACGAATTGCTGCTGGCGCTTTCCGGCGAATTGCGCGCCGCCCCCGATCGCATCCGGCTCAACAGCCGGCCCGTGGGCGACCTTGGCCCGTCCGAGCGACGGAGGCTGGGCATGGTCGCCGCGCCCGAAGACCGCTACGGCCATGCCGCCGCCCCGGACATGAGCCTGATCGAGAACGGATTTCTCAGCGCGGGCGTCCGGCGCGGGCTGACCGCGAAGGGTTTCGTCAACTGGGCCAAATCCAGGGCCTTCGCCGAAGAGATCATCCGCGATTACGACGTGCGCACCCCCGGCCCCGGCGTGGCGGCGCGGGCGCTTTCGGGCGGCAACCTGCAAAAGTTCCTGATGGGGCGCGAGTTGATGCAGGAAGCCGATGTCATCGTCATCAACCAGCCCACATGGGGGGTGGATGCGGCCGCGGCGGCCTCGATCCGCCAGAAGATCCTCGACAGCGCGGCGCGCGGCGCGGCGGTGGTGGTGATCAGCCAGGACATCGACGAACTGCTTGAGATCTCGGACATGTTCGCGGTCCTGAACGAGGGGCGGATGACGAAGCCCCGCAGCGTCCAGGGCCTGACCATCGACGAGATCGGCCTGATGATGGGCGGCGCCCACGGGATGGAGGTCGCGCATCATGCGGAATGAAGGCGCAATCCCGACGCGGGCGCATCGGCGGCGGAAAACGAATGGAACGGGCAACAGGGGCGCGGCATGCTGAAACTTGAAAAGCGCCAGAACCCGTCGCGGTTCTGGCTCTATGCCACGCCGGTCGCGGCGGTGGTGCTGACCATCGTCGCGGGCTTCATCCTGTTCGCTTTCCTTCTGGAACCCGATGCCTCGAAACTGGTGACCGATCCCGATGCGGGCTGGTTCGAGACGCTGAAGGGCCGGATCCTGGCCGATTACGGCCGCCCCGCCGCGGTGATCCGCACCATCTTCTGGGATCCGCTGTTCGGTCCCTTCGCGGGCTATACGCGGGGACAGCTTCTGGTGAAGGCGGGGCCGCTGATCCTGATCGCGGTCGGACTCGCGCTCGGCTTCCGGGCCGGGATCTGGAACATCGGCGCCGAGGGTCAGTATATCATGGGGGCGCTTGTCGGCGCCTCGGTCGCGCTGGCCTTCTACCCTTCGGGGCCGGTCGAGGTCTCGTGGCTCTGGGGCGCGATCGCCTTCACCTGGGACATGACGCTGCCGCGCTGGATCCTGTTTCCGCTGGCGGTTCTGGCGGGCGCCTTCGGGGGCTGGGTCTGGGCGATGATCCCGGCGGTGCTGAAGACGCGGTTCAACACCAACGAGATCTTGGTCTCGCTGATGCTGGTCTATGTGGCGCAGACCTTCCTTGCCAAGGCCGCGACCGGCTTCCTGCGCAATCCCGAAAGCGCGGGTTTTCCGGGCAGCCGCAACTTCTCGGGCTTCGCCGAGGCCGCCAACCCGTTCTGGATCGCGGGATCGGGCCTGCATTGGGGGGGCGCGGCGGCGCTTGGCCTGGCGGTGCTGGCCTATATCCTGCTGACGCGCCACCTTCTGGGCTTCCAGATCCGGCTGGCGGGCCAGGCGCCGCGCGCGGCGCGGTTCCACGGCGTCAGCCCGGCGCGGCTGGTGCTGTTGTGCATGGGGATCTCGGGGGTGCTGGCGGGGCTGGCGGGCTGGTTCGAGGTCTCGGGACCCGCGCGCCAGATCTCGATCAACTTCAACACCGGCTATGGCTTCACCGCGATCATCGTGGCCTTCCTGGGGCGGCTGAACCCGCTGGGGATCGTGCTGGCGGGCTTTCTGATGGCGCTGACCTATGTCGGCGGCGAGATGGCCGCGACCAACCTGAACCTGCCCTCGGCGGCGATCCAGGTGTTCCAGGGGATGCTCCTGTTCTTCCTCCTGGGCGTCGATGTGATGACCAACTACCGCTTCCGGTTCGTGCCCGGGGCCATGGCGAAAGGAGCCCGGTGATGGATTTCGGCGGTATCAATCCGGTCATTCTGATCGCCTCGCTGATGGTCAGCTCGGTTCCGATCCTGCTTGCCGCGCTTGGCGAGGCGGTGGTGGAGCGTTCGGGCGTCCTGAACCTGGGCGTCGAGGGGCTGATGATCATCGGCGCCATCGGCGGCTTCATCGTGGCGGTGAAGACCGGAAATCCCTTTCTGGGCTTTCTGGGCGGCGCCGTCGCGGGCGCGGCGCTGGCGATGATCTTCGCCGCGCTGACCCTGGTCTTCCAGGCCAACCAGGTGGCGACGGGGCTGGCGCTGACGCTGTTCGGGCTGGGCGTCGCCTCGCTGGCGGGGCAGGACTATGTGGGCATCAACCCGCCGCCCACGGCCAAGCTGCCCTTCGGGCCGCTGGCGCAGATCCCGGTGCTGGGGCCGATCCTGTTCAACCACGACTGGGTGGTCTATTTCTCGATCGCGATGACGGCGGGCCTGTGGTGGATCCTGCGCTCGACCCGCCTGGGGCTGATCATCCGCGCGGTCGGCGAAAGCCATGACGCCGCCCATGCGCTTGGCTACAAGGTGAACCGCATCCGCCTGGCCTGCATCGCCTTCGGCGGCGCCATGGCCGGGATGGGCGGGGCCTATATCAGCCTGGTGCGGGTGCCACAGTGGACCGACGGCATCACCGCGGGCGCCGGCTGGATCGCGCTGGCCATCGTGGTCTTCGCCAGTTGGAAACCCTGGCGCGTGCTGGTCGGCGCCTGGCTTTTCGGCGGCATCACCGCGCTGCAACTGAACATCCAGGTGGCGGGCGGCCTGCCCATCGGCATCCTCGACCTGATCGTGATCCTGTCGGTTCTGGCGCTGCTTTTGCAGGCTGCTGCGCTGTTTCTGCTCAGACAACCGGCACGTCCGGCCACCAGCGCCCTTGTCACCGTCGGGATCATGGTCACAATTTCGGCGATCTGCCACATTTTCGGCATTTCGCGCATCGGGATCTCGGTCGAATACTTGTCGATGGCGCCCTATCTGATAACCATCCTCGTGCTGGTCATCATGTCTTCGGGCGGGGCGAGGGCCGCGCTCGGCGCGCCCGCCGCCCTCGGGCAGAACTTTCACGCCTCGCGCTAGGGGCACAACTTCGCGGGGCCGCAAAGAGCCCCGCACAAACGGGGAGAGACTTCATGAAACGCAGAGTGCTTCTGGCAACCGCCGCCCTGGGCCTTGGCCTTGCCCTTCCGGGCGCGGGCATGGCGCAGGGCCTGGACAAGGTGAAGGCCTGCTTCGTCTATGTCGGCCCGATCGGCGACGGTGGCTGGACCTTCCAGCACCATCAGGGCGCGCTGGATCTGGTGGCCGAATATGGTGACAAGGTCGAGATCGCCTATCAGGAAAGCGTGCCGGAAGGCGCCGATTCCGAGCGCGTGATCACCCAGTTCGCCATGTCGGGCTGCGATATCGTCTTCACCACCTCGTTCGGCTACATGGATCCGACCAATGCCGTGGCGGCGAATTTCCCCGACGTGAAATTCGAACATGCCACCGGCTACAAGCGCGAGGCGCCGAACGTCTCGACCTATGACGCGCGTTTCTACGAGGGCCGCGCCGTCATGGGCACCATCGCGGGCCGCATGACCAAGTCGAACAAGATCGGCTATATCGGCTCGTTCCCGATCCCCGAGGTGATCCAGGGCATCAACTCCTCCTACATCCACGCCAAGAAGGTGAACCCGGATGTGACGATCTCGGTCGTCTGGGCCTATAGCTGGTTCGACCCGGCGAAAGAGGCCGAGGCGGCGGCGGCGCTGATCTCGCAGGGCGTCGACGTGATCCTGCAGCACACCGATTCGACCGCGCCTCTGGCCGAAGCCGCCAAGACCGAAGGCGTGATCGGCTTCGGCCAGGCCTCGGACATGGCCGCCTTCGCGCCCAGCCCGCGGGTGTCGTCGATCATCGACAACTGGGGGCCCTATTACATCAAGCGCGTCGGCCAGCTTCTGGACGGCACCTATGAACAGGGCGCCGCCTGGGAGGGCATCTCGACCGGCGAAGTGCTGATCGGCGAGATCACAGAGGCCGTCCCCGCCGAGGTCAAGGCCGAGGCCGAAGCCCTGCGCGACGCCATCGGCGCGGGCACCTACCACCCGTTCACCGGCCCGCTGAACAAGCAGGACGGCACGCCCTGGCTGGCCGAGGGCGAAGTGGCCTCGGACGGCGATCTGGCCGGGATGAACTTCTATGTTGAAGGCGTGGACGGCGACATTCCGCAATAATCCCCGCCCGGATATATCCACGATCGCAGGCCCGTCCGGTTCCCGGGCGGGCCTTTTTCCGGCGCCCCGCCGCATACCGCACAGGAAAGGCCTCCGGCCATGACATATGATTTCCTCATCATCGGCGGCGGCATCGCCGGGATTTCGGCGGCGGCGCGGCTCGCGCCCCTTGGCCGGGTCCTGGTGCTGGAGGCCGAGGACAGCCTGGCCCATCACGCCTCGGGCCGCTCGGCCGCGCTCTACGAGCCGCATTACGGCGCGCCCGCGGTGGTCGAGCTTTCGATGGCTTCGGGCGATTTCTTCCGCGCGGCCGGGAATGTGCTGTCGCCGCGCGGCCTGATGCTGGTCGCGCGCGAGGATCAGAAGCAGGATTTCGACCATGACATGAAGGCGATGGATTTCGCCCCGATCAGCCTTGACGAGGCGCTGTCCATCATCCCGATCCTGAACCCCGGCGTGGTGCGGATGGCGGCGCACGCCGGTCATGCCGAGGATATCGACACCGATCTTCTGCTGCAGGGCTTCGCGCGCGCGGCCCGCGCCCATGGCGCGCAGATCCTGACCCGCGCCCGCGTCGAAGGCATAACCCGCACCCCGAACGGCTGGCATCTCCGCCATGCGGGCGGCGAGGCCGAGGCGCGGATCCTGGTCAATGCCGCCGGCGCCTGGGTCGACCGGGTGGCCGCCATGGCCGGGATCGCACCCATCGGCTTCACGCCCCTGCGCCGGTCGATGGCGCGGATCCCGGCGCCTGCGGGGCTTGAGGTCTCGCGCTGGCCCATGCTCTTCGGGCCGGGCGAGGAATGGTATATGAAGCCCGATGCCGGTGCCCTGATCGTCTCGCCCGCCGAAGAGGATCCGGTCGAGGCGCCGCATGACGCCTGGGCCGACGACATGGTCCTGGCCGAAGGACTGGCGCGCTACGAGGAGTTCGTGACCGCACCAGTGACACGGATCCTGGCCAATTGGGCGGGCTTGCGCACCTTCTCGCCTGATCGGGTGCTGGTGATCGGGCCGGACCGGCACGATCCCGCCTTCTTCTGGCTGGCGGGACAGGGCGGCTACGGCTTTCAATCCGCCCCCGGCGCAAGCCAGTTGGCCGCCGATCTGATCGCGGGCCGCGCGCCCGCGCTGCCGCCCGCGCTGGTCGCGGCGCTCGCGCCCGCGCGCTTTGCATGAACGGGCAAGGACGGGGGGTGACAGTCGGCCGGGCTTGCGGCAGCATCGCCGCCATGTCGCGATGCCTTCTGCCCGCCCTTCTCTGCCTTGTCCTCGCCGCCTGCGGCGCGGCACCCGTCCCGCGCGAGACCCCCGCCCCCCGGGCCGGAGCCGCGACGGGCGTGGCCGCGCCGAATTTCGGCGATTCCCATCCGATCACCGAATGGGGCGGCCGCGCGCCGCAAAGCTATCCCGTCCACGGCATCGACGTCGCACGCTATCAGGACAGCATCGACTGGCGCATGGCGCGGGCGAACGGGGTGAACTTCGTCTTCATCAAGGCGACCGAGGGCGGCGACATGCTCGACCCGATGTTCGCCGATCACTGGCGCGGCGCGGGCCGCGCCGGGGTGCCGCGCGGAGCCTATCATTTCTTCTACCATTGCCGTCCCGCCGCCGAACAGGCCGACTGGTTCATCCGCAACGTGCCGAAAACGGCGGGGATGCTGCCGCCGGTGCTGGACATGGAATGGACGCCCTTCTCGCCCACCTGCCGGATCCGGCGCGACGGCGCCACCAATCGGGCCGAGGCCAAGATCTTCATCGACATCGTCGCCCGCCATTACGGTCGGAAGCCCATCCTCTACACCTCGATCGACTTTTTCGAGGATAATGAGATGTGGCGGGTCCGGGGCGCCGATTTCTGGCTGCGCGCGGTGGCGAAACACCCGCAGGACCTTTACGCGGGCCAGCACTGGCTGTTCTGGCAATATACCTCGACCGGGCTGGTCCCGGGCGTGCGGGGGCCCGTCGACATCAATGTCTATGAGGGCACCGCCGCGCAGTGGAGCGCCTGGCTGGCCGCCCGCGCGCCCTGAGGCAGTCGCGGGCGGGAGCGACGCGCAGCCCGGACCCCGCCCTGCCGGAGGCCGCCGCCCGCAACCGGACCCCGGCCTTTTCCACCAGGGCCGGGGCTGCGCGGAAGCTCAGCCATCCAGCCTGATGCGCGCATTGGCCGGATCGTGCGGGCTGTCCGGGGCCACCTCGGCCTCCCATTCGCGAAGCTGCATCTTCACCTTCAGCTTCGTGCCCGGCACGGCAAGGTCGGGGCGGACATAGCCCATGCCGATCTGGCGCCCGAAGACGACCGACCAGCCGCCCGAGGTCAGCCGCCCGACCTTCTCGCCCCCCGCGAAGATCGCTTCCTTGCCCCAGGGATCGGCATCCGCCGGGCCGTCGATCAGCAGCGTGACGCATTTCGCCCGGATCCCGGTCGCCAGCATCGCCGCCTTGCCGCGGAAGTCCTTCTCCAGATCGACGAAACGGTCCAGCCCGGCCTCCAGCGGGGTGGCATCGCGGCCAAGCTCGGCCCCGAAGGCGCGATAGCTTTTCTCCTGCCGCAGCCAGTTCTGCGCCCGCGCACCCACCGGCTTCAGCCCATGCGCCGCCCCCGCCTTCAGCAGCAGGTCCCACAGGTAGCGGCCGAATTCGACCGGATGGTGCAGCTCCCACCCCAATTCGCCGGTATAGGCGACGCGGATGGCGCGGACCGGGCACATGCCAAGCTCGATCTCGCGACAGGAGAGCCAGGGGAAACGCTTGTTCGACAAGGCCGTTTCGGGATCGGCATCGCGGATCAGATCCTTCAGGATCGCTCGCGCCCCGGGCCCCGCCAGCGCATAGACGCCCCATTGCGTGGTCACGTCATGGATATCCAGGTGCCCGCCACCGGCCGCGATGAAATCCTCGGCCGATTTGTGCAGGAAATCGGCGTCATAGGCGGTCCAGGCCCCGGCCGAGATCAGGTAGTATTCCTGTTCGGCCAGCCGCACGATGGTATATTCGGTGCGAGTGGTTCCGGCCTCGGTCAGCGCATAGGTCAGGTTGATCCGTCCGACCTTCGGCAGCTTGTTGCAGGTCAGGTGATCGAGGAAGGCCGTCGCCCCCGGACCGCGCACAAGATGCTTGGTGAAGGCCGAGGCATCGATGATCCCCGCCGTCTCGCGAAGCGCGCGGGCCTCTGCCTCGGCATATTGCCACCAGGCGCCCCGGCGGAAACTGCGGCCGTCGTGGTCGAACCCTTCGGGCGCATCGGGGGGGCCGTAGTAATTCGGCCGCTCCCAGCCGTTGACCTGGCCCATCTGGGCGCCAAGCGCGATCTGGCGGTCATAGGCGGGGGCGGTGCGCAGCGGGCGGGCGGCTTCGCGCTCTTCGTCGGGGTGGTGAAGGATGAAGACATGCTCATAGCATTCCTCGTTCTTGCGCACGGCATATTCGGTGGTCATCCAGGCGCCGTAGCGCTTGGGATCCAGCGAGGCCATGTCGATCTCGGCCTCGCCCTGCACCATCATCTGCGCGAGGTAATGGCCGGTGCCGCCCGCCGCCGTGATCCCGAAGCTGAACCCCTCGGCCAGCCACATGTTGCGCAGCCCCGGCGCCGGGCCGACCAGCGGGTTGCCGTCGGGCGTGTAGCAGATCGGGCCGTTGAAATCGTCCTTGAGCCCCACGGTCTCCGATGTCGGCAAGCGGTGGATCATCGACATATATTCGGCCTCGATCCGCTCCAGGTCGAGCGGGAAGAGATCGGCGCGGAAGCTCTCGGGCACGCCATAGGCGAAACGGGCGGGGGCGTTGCGCTCGTAGGGGCCAAGGATCCAGCCGCCGCGTTCCTCGCGCACATACCATTTCGCATCGGCGTCGCGCAGGACGGGATGTTCGGGGTTCCCCGCCTGCCGCCAGGCGACCAGCGCGGGGTCGGGTTCGGTCACGATATACTGGTGCTCGACCGGAATCGCCGGGATCTTGATCCCCAGCAGCCGGGCGGTGCGCTGCGCGTGGTTGCCGGTCGCGGTCACCACATGTTCGGCGTGGATTTCGTATTTCTCATCGGTCGGCACCAGGTTGCCGCCCTGATCGGCCATCCGCGTGACCGAGACCACCCATTCCGAGCCGGTCCAGCGGTAGGCGTCGACCTGGAGCTTGCGCTCGATCCTGGCGCCAAGCTGGCGCGCCCCCTTGGCCATGGCCTGGGTCACGTCGGCGGGGTTGATATAGCCGTCCTGTGGATGGAAAAGCGCGCCCTTCAGATCCTCGGTCCGCAGCAGCGGCCAGCGGTCCTTGATCTGCCGGGGCGTCAGGAATTCATGGTGGACGTCCGCGGTTTCCGCGACGCTGGAATAAAGCATGTATTCGTCCATCCGCGCATCGGTCTGCGCCATGCGCAGGTTGCCGACCACGGCGAAACCGGCGTTCAGCCCGGTCTCGGCCTCCAGCCCCTTGTAGAAATCCACGCTGTATTTGTGGATATGGGTGGTGGCATAGGACATGTTGAACAGGGGCAGCAGACCCGCCGCATGCCAGGTGGAGCCGCTGGTCAACTCGTCGCGCTCGACCTGCAAGGTCTCCCACCCGGCCTTTTGCAGGTGATAGGCGATCGAGGTGCCGACGGCGCCGCCGCCGACGACAAGGGCTTTGACATGGGTCTTCATCGGGGGTGCTCCGCGCATTGGGTAGAACCTTGATGGCAGAGCCCGGGGGCCGGGGGCAAAACCCGCCCGACCTTTCCGGTCGAAAAACGACATCGCCGCGCTGCGGGCGCGGGATCAAGCGGCGGGCCGACCGCCCAGCACACTAGGGGGCCCGGCCGCTGCTTGCCGCAGGCCGATCCCGAAGCCTCACGCGGGCCGAGATTTCAGGGAACCCTCCCCGCACCCGCGCGTTGACAGCGCAAGGAGCGGAAACGCCGGACATTCGGATGGCATGCGCCCCTCGGCTCAGCTTGCAGCCGGTCGGCGCATCTGGGGTCCGGGTCGGTGGCTCCGACCGAAGTTACCGGTGCTCGTGGCGTAAGTGGTATGTTTGTAAATGTTTTTCCGGTATCCCAATAGCGAGTGATCACAGTAGCGAATGGCTTGGCCCCCGTCCCATGGCGGGGGCCGGGTTTGCCGTTTAATCCCCCCCTTCCGCCAGGAACCGGCGTGGCATCCAGGCAAGCCTTTCGGAATGCGCCCAGCCGTGGCATGCCATTTGCCAAGACCGAGACCGGGCCCATGCGCCCGCCCCGCCTAGTTTCCTGACAGCCCGCAAAGCTTCCTGCCGTTTTCGATCCGGCAATCCCCGCCGAAGCCGCCGGTGCCGCCCTCGGTCTTCAAGAGACCCGGTCTTGCCGGCGCAACGGGCCCCTCCTCCTCCGGCGCGGGTTCCTCGCGCACGGCCCTTTCAGCCTCGACCTCGGGCGCGGTTTCGACTTCGGGCGCGGCGGGCGCCGTGGCCGAAGGGCCGGAGAACGCGGGCAGATCCTCGCCAAGCGGATCGGCCTCGACCTCCGCCTCCGGCTCTGCCGCCGCTTCCTCGCGCAGCCGTTCGGCCTCGCGCTCCGCCGCCGCCGCCGCCGCGCGTTCGGCCGCGCGCCGCCGCAGTCCTTCGACGCCAAGCTCCCCCGCCAGCACAATCACCGGCACCTCGCCCATTCCGGGGATCGGGCGGGCCAGGTCGGCGTTCATCGCCGGGACATGCAGCCTGCTCATCAGCTCGACGATCTCGGCATTGGGCGCGGTCGCGGGGGCGGTCACCCGCAGGTTCATCTGCGCATTCATATGGCCATGGAACACCCGCACCGGAGCACCGCCCGGCATCGGTGCCTCATACAGGTCGAAGCCCCGGACAGTCATGAAGTCGCGACCCCCGATCGCATCGGCGGCCATCTCGACCTCCAGCTTCGCGGCCATGGCCATGAAGCTGGTGAAGATGGAATTGGGATAGCGCGTCAGTTCCACCGCGATCGGGCCGGAGGGCGCCTCATAGACCTTGCGCGCGAAGGCCGCCCCCCGGACGCGCCCGTCCTCATAGGCGTCCAGCGCAAGGCGACGCGCCGCCTCGGGCAGGTCCGCCGCACCGATGGCGGCATGATCGGGCGGCAGGACATCGCGGGTGGTCCAACCCTCGGGCGCCTTCGGCAGCATGGCCGCTAGCCCCTTGGGCGGGCCCGTATCCTCGTCGCCGCGCGCCAGGTCGATCCAGGCCCCGATATAGCTTGTGAAGGAAATCGCGGCATCACCCTGGGCCCGGGCCCAGCGGTTCTGCATGGTATAGTCGAAGACCAGATAGCCGAGCACCGGGACGAATCCGAAGATCACCCCTGCAATCACCATGAAACCGCGCATCGCCTCACCTCTCCGGCCCCGCCTCTCCGGTCGTGCCGCCCTCCTGCCTGTGGCATGGGATTGGGGCCGGTTTCGGGCGGGCTTGCGGCGAGATCGGGAGAGGGCCGCGCCTACCCCCCGCGACGGTTGGAAAGCGCGGCCGAAAGCGCGAAGATCACCGCCGCCACCGCGATGATCGACGGGCCCGCGGGCGTGTCCTGCCAAAGCGAGAAGCCCAGCCCCGCCCCCACCGAGACCGCCCCCACCGCCACCGCGCCCAGGGCCATCGCCTCGGGGCTGCGGGCAAGGCCGCGCGCCGCCGCCGCCGGGATGATCAGCATGGCCGCGATCAAGAGCGCGCCCACCACCTTCAGCGCCAGCGCCACCACGACCGCCAGCGCGACGACCAGCACCATCCGCTCGCGATCGGGCACAAGGCCCGAGGCATGGGCCAGATCCTCGTCCAGCGTGCAGGTCAAAAGCGCCTGCCAGCGCCAGACGATCAGCGACACGACCAGCACCGCGCCGCCCCAGACCAGCGCCAGATCCCCGCGCGACACCGCAAGGATATCGCCGAAGAGATAGGCCGACAGATCGGTCCGCACCGCCGGAAACCAACTGACCGCCACCAGCCCGAAGGCCAGCGCGGAATGCGCCAGAACGCCAAGCGTCGTGTCCATCGCCCAACCCTTGGCCGCAAGCGTCGCCACCGTCACCGCCATGGCCAGCGCCACGACCATGGTGCCCGCGACGATGGGCAGATCGCTCGCCAGCGCCAGCGCCACGCCCAGGATGGCGGCATGGGCGGTCGCATCGCCGAAATAGGCCATGCGCCGCCAGACCACGAAAGAGCCGAGCGGCCCCGTCGCCAGCGACAGCCCCACCCCCGCGAGCCCGGCGCGCAGCAGGAAATCGTCAAACATGGCCGTGCCCGCCTTGATCATGATGATGGTGGTGATCGACCGGCCCGGAATGGTCGTGATCGTGATCGTGATCGTGGCGGTAAAGCGCCAGCGCCCCCCTGGTGCCCATGCCGAAAAGCGCACGGTATTCCGGAGCCGAGGACACCACCTCGGGCGCGCCCTCGCAGCAGATATGGCCGTTCAGGCAGATCACCCGGTCGCTGGCCGCCATGACGACATGCAGATCGTGGCTGACCATCAGGACCGCCGCGCCGGTCTCGGCCCGGACCTCTTCGATCAGCCGGTAGAAGGCCGCCTCGCCCGGCTGGTCGAGCCCCTGGGTCGGCTCGTCGAGGATCAGGATCTGCGGCCGCTCCAGCAGCGCCCGCGCCAGAAGCGCGCGCTGCATCTGCCCGCCCGACAGCGCGGCCATCATCAGCCCGCCCCGCCCCTCCAGCCCGACCCGGGCCAGCGCGGCCACGGCCTCGGCATCGCTCACCCGGCGCGGCAGCGACAGGAACCGCCGCAGGCTGAGCGGCATTGATCGGTCGATGCCGAGCTTTTGCGGCACATAGCCGATGCGCAGACCGGGCGCGCGCGTCACCCGGCCCGCCGCCAGCGGCACGATGCCCAGAAGCGCACGCAGCAGCGTCGACTTGCCCGAGCCGTTGGGGCCCAGGATGGTCACGATCTCGCCCGCGCCGACCGAGAGCGAGACCTCATGCAGGATCTCGGCCCC
The DNA here is from genome assembly GCF_042762395.1 of Pseudogemmobacter sonorensis. Taxonomy (NCBI): domain Bacteria; kingdom Pseudomonadati; phylum Pseudomonadota; class Alphaproteobacteria; order Rhodobacterales; family Paracoccaceae; genus Pseudogemmobacter; species Pseudogemmobacter sonorensis. Next base: position 55,469 of record NZ_JBEFZE010000021.1, on the reverse strand, counting down.
GCCGAGGCGGACGCAGATCCGGCGCGCCTCGATCAGGCTCATGCCCCGGCCTCGCGGCAGGCGGGACAAAGGCCAAGCGCCTCGACCGTGGCGCGTTCGACCAGAAAGCCCACCTCTGCCGCCGCCTTGTTCAGCGCCGCGCGCACCGGGGCGCCGTGGGCCTCGGCCACCGCATCGCAGGCGCGGCAGATCAGGAAGGCGGGCGCGTGATCCTCGCCCGGATGCATGCAGGCCATGAAGGCGTTCAACCGGCGAATGCGGTGGACAAGCCCCTGTTCGGTCAGGAATTCCAGCGCGCGATAGGCCACGGGGGGCTGGTTGCCGAACCCTTCGGCGGCCAGACGCTTCAGGACATCGTAGGCCCCAATGGCACGGTGGTTCTCCAGCAGGATCTCAAGCACCCGGCGCCGGACCGGCGTCAGCCTGACACCCGAACGCGCCGCCAGCGCATCGGCACGCGCCAGCACGTCGTCCGCGCAATGGGCATGGTCATGGGCGGCAAAGGCGGCGCCGGGATCGGCGCAGCCGGGGCAATCATCGTCACGCTGATGCATCCGAACCCCCTTGACGTGTTATGATATTACATAGATAGCAGGGCGATCCAGAATGGAAAGGCCCGATCCATGCGTTATATCATATCGAAGCCCACAGCCAGCGCCAAGGCGCTGTCAGCCCTCATGCTCGGCCTTGCGCTGGCGGGCCCGGCGCAGGCCGAGGTGCCGCAGGTGGTGACCGACATCCCGCCGGTGCATTCGCTGGTGGCCTCGGTGATGGGGGATCTGGGCACGCCGGTCTTGCTTTTGGAAAAGGGCGCCTCGGAACATCATTTCCAGCTCCGGCCCTCGCAGGCGGGGCAGATCGCCCGGGCCGATCTGGTGGTGCTGGTCAGCCCCAGGCTGACGCCCTGGCTGGACGGCGCGCTGAAGAACCGCCCGGCGGATGCGGCGGTGCTGGAACTGCTGGAGGCCAAGGGCACCCATCTGCAGGATTACGGCGCGCAGGCGGCGGATGACCATGACGAGCATGACGATGACCATGACGACCACGGGCATCATGACCATGACGGCGGTTCGCACCACGATCATGCCGAGGACACGCATGACCACGACGATCACGCGCATGATCACGACCAAGGCGACCATGACGGGCATGACCACAGCGGCACCGATCCCCATGCCTGGCTCGACCCCGGGAACGGCCGCCTCTGGCTTGTGGCGATCGCGGCTGAACTGTCGCGGCTCGACCCGGAAAACGCCGCACATTATGCCGCGAATGCCGCCGCCATGGCGGAGATGATCGAATCCGCCGATGCCGAGGCCCGCGCCCTGCTCGCCCCGGTGCGGGACAAGCCCTTCGCCACGGCGCATGACGCATGGGGCTATTTCGCCACCCACTACGGGCTGACCTCGGCCGGATCCGTTGCGCTCGGCGATGCCTCGGCCCCCGGCGCGCGCCATCTGAGCGCCTTGCGCGCCCGCGTCGAGGCCGGGGAAATCCTCTGCCTCTTCCCCGAGGCCCAGCACGACCCTGCACACCTGACCCAACTGGCCGAGGGCAGCGGCGCCCGCATCGGCGCCAGCCTCGATCCGGTCGGGTCCACGCTGGAGCCGGGACCCGCGCTTTATGCCGATCTGCTGACCGGCGCCGCGCAGAGCTTTGCGGATTGCCTTGGGGATTGAAGCCACCCGAGCCGAAGGCGCGGAACGGAAAGCGGGCGGGGCCATGGCCCCGCCCGTTCGCATTCAGGCCAGGACTCGGTCGGACAGAGGCCCGTCCAGCCGAGGGGCCCGGCTCAGACCAGGCCCGCCGCGCGGAACAGCGCCTTCACATCCGTCTCGGGCCGGGCGCCGAAATGGCCGATCACCTCGGCCGCCGCCACGCAACCCATCCGGCCCGCGACCTCCAGCGGCGCCCCGGTCGCCAGCCCGTAGATGAAGCCCGCCGCGAACTGGTCGCCCGCCCCGGTCGCATCCACCGGCACCACGCGGTTCACGGGCACCACCGCCTGGGCCTCGCCCTCGATCACGATCACCTCGGAGCCCGAGCGGGTGCAGACCACCAGCCCCGCATCCCGCGCCGCCTGCTCCAGCGCCGAAGACAGGTCGCTCTGGTAGAGCGAGGCCCATTCGTGCTCGTTGCCGATGACGTAGTCGAGGTCCTTCACCAGCCGCCGGAAATCCGCGCGGTGGCGGTCGACGCAGAACGGGTCCGACAGCGCGATCCCGGCCTTGCCGCCGCCCGCGCGGGTCAGTTTCGCCGCCCGCTCGAAGGCCTGCTTGCCCTTGGGCTTGTCGTAGAGATAGCCCTCAAGGAACAGGATCCCCGCGCCCCCCGCCACCTGGCCCGAGACGTCGTCGGGCCCAAGCTCGGACGAGATCCCCAGATAGGTGTTCATCGACCGCTCGCCATCGGGCGAGACGAAGATCATCGAGCGCGAGGTCGGCAACTCCCCCCCCGGCACCGGCGGGTTGACGAAATCGGTGCCTTCGGACGCCATCGAGCGCGCGTAGAACCGGCCGAGCGCATCGTCATGCACCCGCCCGATGAAGGCCGTCGAAAGCCCAAGCGCCCCCAGCCCCGCCACCGTATTCGCCACCGATCCGCCGGGGGCCTGGCGGCGCTCGTTCATGGCGCCGTAAAGCATCTCGCCCCGCTCGCGTTCCACAAGCTGCATGATGCCCTTCTCGATCCCCATCAGGTCGAGAAAGCTGTCGTCCGCCGTCGAAAGCACGTCGACGATGGCATTGCCGATGCCGACAACCTGGTAGGATTTCATGTCTTCTCCTCGAAAAGGCACCATTCGCGGATCGGACAGATGCCGCATTTCGGTTTGCGCGCCACGCAGATATACCGGCCGTGCAGGATAAGCCAGTGATGGGCGTGCTGCTGAAACTCGGCGGGCACGTTGTCCTCGATCGCGCGCTCGACCGCGGCCTCGTCGCGACCGGGGCAGATGCCGGTGCGGTTGCCGATGCGGAAGATATGGGTGTCCACCGCCTGGGCGGGGATGCGGAACCACATGTTCAGGACCACATTGGCGGTCTTGCGCCCCACCCCCGGCAGCGTCACCAGCGCCGCGCGCGAGGACGGCACCTCGCCGCCGAAATCCTCGATCAGCCGCTGGCTCAGCTTGATGACGTTCTTGGCCTTGTTGCGGTAAAGGCCGATGGTCCTGATATACTCGATCAGCCGCTCTTCCCCAAGCGCGAGCATCTTTTCCGGCGTGTCGGCGATGGAAAACAGATCGCGCGTGGCGCGGTTCACCCCCTTGTCGGTCGCCTGCGCCGACAGCGCCACCGCCACCAGAAGGGTGAAGGCGTTGGTATGGTCGAGTTCGCCCTTCGGCTCGGCCTCGATCTCGCGAAACCGGGTGAAGATGGCGTGCATGCTGGGATAATCGAGTTGCCGGGCCATGCCCCCTCCTGCCACGGCGATGGCCCGGTCGGCAAGCCGTCCGGGCGGGCGCCCCTGATGCGAAAACCGCAGGATCCGGGTCGCGCGCCCCAGGGTGGGCGGCTAGACTGCCCCGACCCGCGCCCGGCCCCTTTCCCCGCGCGCCGAAGGAGAGCCTTGATGCACGACCTCAGCCCCGGTTACCACCATGGCGTCATCGCCCGCGCGCTGGACGAGATCGACCGCAGCGGGCCGGGCGTGACGCTTGAGGATCTGGCCCGGCGCATGGACATGTCGCCCGCGCATTTCCAGCGCGTCTTCTCGGCCTGGGTCGGGGTCAGCCCCAAGCGGTATCAGCAATATCTGACGCTCGATCTCGCGCGCGAGCTTCTGGCCGACCGCCATACCACGCTTGAGACCGCCGAGGCGGCGGGGCTTTCGGGTCCGGGGCGGCTTCACGACCTGTTCCTGACCTGGGAGGCGATGAGCCCGGGCGAATATGCCCGCGCGGGCGAAGGGCTGGAGATCCGCTGGGGCATGTTCAACAGCCCCTTCGGCCCCGCCATGGTGATGGCGACGGCGCGGGGGATCTGCGGCATCGGCCTGACCGCCGAGAGCGGCGAGGCGGCGGGGTTCGAGGATCTGGCCGCGCGCTGGCCCCGGGCCCGCTACCTTCGGGACGAAACCGGCCTGCGCCCGCTGGCCGAGGCGGCTCTGGCCGCCGATTGCAGCGCCGCGCCCCGGCTGCACCTGATCGGCGCCCCGTTCCAGATCAAGGTATGGGAGGCGCTTTTGCGTATCCCCTCGGGCCATGTCACCACCTATTCCGAGATCGCCCGCGCCGTCGGCCGCCCCACCGCGCAGCGCGCCGTCGGCACGGCGGTCGGGCGCAATCCGGTCAGCTTCCTCATCCCCTGCCATCGGGTGATCCGCCGCGACGGCGCGCTTGGCGGCTATCACTGGGGGCTGAGGCAGAAACGCGCCATCCTGGCCTGGGAGGCCGCGCGCTCGGGCCTGTAACGCGACACTTGGGCCGACAAGGCCTGGGCCGCCCGCACGACCCCACGCGATCTTGACGGCAGAACCCCGCCCGCCATGATGCCCCCCCTGTCCCGAAGCCGCGAAAACTGCTATTCCAAGGGTCGAGCCCGGCAAGCGACAAGCCGGACCACCCCAAAGGCTGTGAGCATATGTCATGACGAAAACCTCTCTTGTCCTGGGCCTTTCCGGCCTGATCGCCCTGTCGGCCTGCGTCGATCCCTATGCCTATGACGATCCCAACGCGCGCCAGAAACAGGGCGCGCTGATCGGCGCCGTCTCGGGCGCGGTTCTGGCCGGGGCGACCGCCAATGACGACAAGCTGGAAAAGGCCGTGATCGGCGGCGTGGTCGGCGGCATCGCCGGGGCGGCCATCGGCTATTCGCTGGACCAGCAGGCGGCGGAATTGCGCGGCACGCTTTCGCCCGGGATCACGGTGACCAATCGCGGCGACCATCTTGTCGTCAACATGCCCGAGGCACTGCTCTTCGCCACCGACAGCGCGACGGTCAGTCCCTCGCTGACGCGCGACCTGAATTCGGTCGCGGCGAGCCTGCTGAAATATCCGCAAAGCCGGATCGAGGTCGTCGGCCACACCGACAACACCGGCTCGGCCTCCTACAACATGGATCTATCGCAGCGCCGTGCCTCGTCCGTGGCCACGATCCTGCGCAATGCGGGCGTGCCCTCGGCGCGGCTGACGGCCTCTGGCCGGGGTTTCAACGAGCCGATCGCCTCGAACAACACCGCCGAGGGCCGCGCCCAGAACCGCCGGGTCGAGATCTTCATCCGCCCGACCAACTGAGGCGACGGTTTTCCGGCCCCCGGGATGGGCCCCGGGAAGAATGCGGAAGGGTCGGGAAAGCTCCCGACCCTTTTCCATTCCATGTGACCCCGTCCCGGAGCCTTGCGCCAAAGGCAAAGGCCCCGCCGAGCGACCGGCGGGGCCTTGCATTTCACCAGGATCGCGACAGGATCAGTGCAGCCTTGCGCCGACCTGTTCGATGGCCGCATCGATCGAGGCGCTGGCGCTTTCGGCGGTGTTCTGGCGGGCCAGAACCTCACCGGCGACCGAAACCGCGACCGAAACCGCGCGCTCGCGCACCTCGCGCAGGGCGCTGGCCTCGGCGGCGGCGATCTGCTCTTCGGCGGCGGCAAGGCGACGGGCGATCGAGACCGCCAGATCGTCCTTGGCCTTGACCATGGCGGCATTCGCCTCGGCCGAGGCCGAAGCCACGATGCGGTCGACCTGTTCCTTCACTTCCTTGTGCTTCTGCTCATATGAGGCAAGGATGGCCTTCGCCTCTTCGCGCAGCGCCTTGGCCTCGGCCAGCTCTGCCTTGATGGTCTCGGCCCGGCGGTCCAGAAGACCGGCGAGCTTGCCCGGAACACCCGCGTAAAGCAGGATGCCCACGAAGACGATGAAAGCCAGCAACACGATGAAATCGGTGTTGCCCAGCGAGAAGAACGGGCCGGAAGCCGCAAGTGCGGGACCAGAGATCACCGACAGCGCGACCGGGACGAGCAGGATGGAGAGTTTCTTCATCGCCTTACCCTTTCACGCGTGCCGCGACGGCAGCCCCGATGGCCTCGGCATCCGCCGCACCGCCAAGATAGCCGACCAGTTCGGCCGCGGTATCCCTGGCGACGGCTTCCACCGCCTCAAGCGCGCCCGCCTTGATCCCGGCGATCCTGCGCTCCGATTCGGCGGTCTTGGCCGCGATCTCGGCATCGGCCTTCGCGGTGGCCGCATCCAGATCCTTCTGGATCTCGGCCCGGGCCGACGCCACGATCTTCGCGGCTTCGCTCCGCGCCGTGGCCAGCGCCTCGTTATAGGCCTTTTCCGCGTCCTGGGCCTTGAGCTTCAGCTCTTCGGCCGCAGCAAGGTCGCTGGTGATCGTGCCCTTGCGCTCGGCCAGGATGGCGCCGATGCGCGGCAGCGCGATGCGCGACAGGATGAGAAACAGCACGACCAGCGCGACCAGCAGCCAGAACACCTGGTTCGGAAGCCAGTCCACGCAAAGCTGCGGCATGCCGATGGCGCCGCCATCCGCGTTGAGGCAGGTGCTTGCCGTGCCGCTGGCAGGGATTTCGGTTTCCATATGGGTTCTCCGTCGGAGCTTCTGAAACCTGAAGCGGCGCCGGGGTCGTTTCCCGCCCCGGCGCCCACCTCATGCGAGACGTCAGAAGGATCAGACGGCGAACATCAGCAGAAGCGCGATCAGGAACGAGAAGATCCCGAGCGCTTCGGCAAAGGCGATGCCGACGAAGAGGTTAGCGGTCTGGCCCGGTGCCGCCGACGGGTTGCGCAGCGCACCTTCGAGGAACTTGCCGACGATGTTACCGACGCCAAGGCCGGCGCCGGCCAGACCGAAGGCCGCAAGGCCTGCACCGATGTATTTGCCGAGCAGAGCGAGTTCGCCTTCCATGTCGTAGACTCCTTTGGTTGGAATGGCTTGGATAGGGTTCGGACCTTTAGTGGTGGGCGTCGCCCACCGCGTCCTTCAGATAGACGCAGGTCAGAATGGTGAAGACATAGGCCTGGACGAAGGCCACCAGCAGTTCGAGCGCGTAGATCGCGGTCGCGGCGCCCACGGCCACCGGGGCGACCACCGCCATCGAGGCGAAGCCCGCGAAGACCTTCAGCACCGCATGGCCCGCCATCAAGTTGCCCGCCAGACGGATCGAATGCGAAACCGGGCGCATGATGTAGGAGATGACCTCGATCACCGCCAGGACCGGGCGCAGCGCGAGCGGCGCCGAGGTGACCCAGAACATCGAGAAGAAGCCCAGCCCCTTGCGCGCGATGCCGATCAGCGTGACGCCGAAGAAGACCAGCAGCGCCAGGCCCGCCGTCACCCCGATATGCGAGGTGGAGGTGAAGCTCATCGGGATCAGGCCGACAAGGTTCGACAGCAGGATGAACAGGAACAGCGTCATCACATAGGGGAAGTATTTCACGCCGTCATGACCGGCAACCTCCTCGACCATATTGTGGATGAAGCCGTAGAAGACCTCGGCCACCGACTGAAGCCGGGTCGGGATGATGCTGCGATGGCGGGTGGCAAGCACGAAAAGCGCGAAGACGCAGAGGATGGCGATCGCCATCCACAGGGTCACGTTGGTGGGCGTATACCACTGCACCGGGCCGTCACCGAACAGCGGCTTGATGATGAACTGGTCCATCGGATGGATGGCAAAGCCGCTTCCGCCTTCAGTCGCCACGATCTCTACCCCTCGCGTCCGGCGGCCGATGCCGCCCCGTTGTCATCCGAGGGCGCGCCCGGCGCCGCCCCGTCGTGCCGCGCGGCCTCGGCCACACGTTTTTCCTCCACCTCGCGCGCGGTGCCCATCATGGTGCGCACCCCCGCCGCGAAGCCGCAAAGCGACAGGATCACCAGGAAGACGGGCAGCGTGCCGAACAGCCGGTCCAGCCCGTAGCCGATGCCGGTTCCCACCGCGATGCCGGTGGCCAGCTCGATCACCATCCTCCAGGCCACCTCGCCCTGCGAGAAACCCTTCGCCGTCGATTGCCCCGTCTTCTTCGGCGCCCCTTTCAGTTTCGCGATCCGCTCATCCAGCGCGCGTAACCTGTCGGGATCGGGATCCGAAGCCATGACGAGACCCCCTTCGGCTCTGGCAAGGGTTCTATGCGGGTGCAGAAACCGAGTCAACCATTCGTGAGGGCACCGGGCATGATGAATTAATACGTCATTTCAATATGGTATATGGTTTCGCCCACCCGGCGCGCCCCGACCCGCGCCTTCCAAACCCGGGATCCGCCCTGCCCCGCATATTCAACTTTGCGGTTGATCGTTGTCCGGCGCGCGGGGATAGTCGCTCCATGTTGCCCCCTTCGACCCGCCTCGACACGGTCTTTGCCGCCCTCGCCGATCCGACTCGGCGCAGGATCCTGTCGATGCTTCTGGAAGACGACATGGCGGTGACCGATGTCGCCGACCCTTTCGAGATGAGCCTGGCCGCGATCTCGAAACACCTGAACGTATTGACCGAGGCCGGGCTGATCTCGCGTGAGCGGCGCGGGCGGGTGGTCTGGTGTCGGCTGGAGCCGGATGCCTTGCGCGCGGCCTCGGTCTGGATGCAGGGGTTCGGGCAGTTCGAGCCCGTCGATCTGGATGCCTTCGAGCGGTTCCTGGCGCAGGAACTGGAACCCCGCGCGGGCGCAGAGGATGCGTGAGCCCCTTTCGGAGATGTTTCGGGCAATGCACCAGACGCACCGACCTTGGTATCCGGGGGAGTAAGGTCTAAGGTAAGCGGCCTCTGGGCAGCGCGTGCAGCTTAGCTTGACGGCCTGAAGTCCCAGGGCAGCAGGTCGTCGATGCGGCTTTGCGGGTGGCCGCTGGCGATGGCTGCGAGGGTTGCCCAGAGACCGCTTACTCTTCGTGATCGCGTTCGAGCAGATCTTCTCCTCGATCCGCAAGAAGGGGATCTGACGCGGGGCCGGGCGGCGGGCGCCCCGGCCAGGGGCCCCCGGCAACCGGATCTTAACGAAGGGCTGCGAGCTTTGCCGCGGGGCGACCGGGTGCCAGGCCCCGGGCGAATCAAGGACCGGCTGAGCCAAAGCCTGACCCAGCCGAGGGATGTCATGATCGATCGCGACAGGCTGGACGAATTGCATGAGGAAATCGGCGAGGACGACCTCGGTTCGGTCGTCTCGGTCTTTCTCGACGAAACCGACGAGGTGATCTCGGGCCTGGGCCCCGGGCTGTCGGCGGCCGAGCTGGAGGCGCAGCTCCATTTCCTCAAGGGCAGCGCGCTGAACCTGGGGCTGCGGGCCTTTGCCGCCCTGTGCCAGCAAGGCGAGCGGGCGGCGGGCCTTGCCGCGACCACCAACGGGGGGGCGCCGCAACCGGGGCGCGCCGCCGGTTTTCCCGTCGACCTGGACGAACTGGCGCGGGTCTATACCGTCTCGCGCGATGCCCTGCTTGCCGCCTTGTCGCGCGGCGCGGCGGGCGGGGGGCTCAGACCAGAATCTCGGTCAGCGCCTCGTCATCGGTGATGTCGCGATAGGCGAAGGCCGCCTCTTCCATCCGCGCGGTGAAGGCCGCGAAATTCTCGGCCCGCTTGGTCTCGATCCCGATCAGGATCGAGCCGAAGTTGCGCGCCGATTTCTTCAGATATTCGAACCGGCTCACATCGTCCTCCGGCCCCAGCATGGTCAGGAATTCGCGCAAGGCACCCGGGCGCTGCGGCATGCGCAGAATGAAATATTTCTTCAGCCCGGCATAGCGTTGCGCGCGTTCCTTGACCTCGGGCAGGCGCTCGAAATCGAAATTCCCGCCCGAGGTGACGCAGACCACGGTCTTGCCCCGTATCTCTTCGGCGATGTCTTGCAGCACATTGACCGACATCGCGCCCGCGGGCTCCAGCACGATCCCCTCGACATTCAGCATCTCAAGCATGGTGATGCAGATCCGGTCCTCGGGTGCCAGCAGCACATCGGCCTCGCACGCCCAGTCCAGCCGCTGCCACGTCAGATCGCCAAGCCGCGCCACGGCGGCGCCGTCGACGAAGCTGTTCACCTTGGGCAGCTTCACCGGACGCCCCTCGAGGATCGCGCCCAGAAGGCTGGCGCCGCCCACCGGCTCGACGAAGCGGAAGGCGGTTTCGGGCGCGGCGGCGCGCAGATAGCCGGTCACCCCCGAGGCCAGCCCGCCGCCCCCCACCGGCAGGACCACCAGATCCGGCGCGCGGCCAAGCTGTTCCAGCATCTCGACCCCGACGCTGGCCTGGCCCTCGATCACATCCGCATCGTCGAAGGGGGCAAGGAAATGGCCGCCCTGCTCGGCGCAGAACGCCTGCGCGGCGGCAAGGGTCTGGTCGAAATAATCGCCTTCCAGAACGATGGTGACATTCTCGCCCCCGAAGGTGCGGGTCTTGTCGATCTTCTGCTGCGGCGTGGTCACCGGCATGAAGATCGTGCCCTGAACGCCGAAATGGCGGCAGGCGAAGGCCATGCCCTGCGCGTGGTTTCCAGCGCTGGCGCAGACGAACAGCCGCTGTTCGGGCCGCGACGTGCGGACCTTGCGCATCGCGTTGAAGGCGCCACGCAGCTTGTAGCTGCGCACCGGCGTCAGATCCTCGCGCTTGAGCCAGATCTCGGCCCCGTAACGCGCGGACAGGAAGTCGTTGCGCTGCAGCGGCGTTTCGGGAAACAGCTGGCGCAGGGCGCGCGTGGCGGCGAGGGCGGCCAGGGGGAAGGCTTGAGAGATTCCGGTCATGCGCCAGCAATCGCGCAACCCGCGCCCCGGTGCAAGCCTTCACCCACGCAAAGCCCGCCCCTCGATGTAATGGCCGTAAAGCGTGGTCAGGATCGACGCACCCACCATGGTCACGAACCAGCCCGCCGCAACGTCCCAGACGAAGCCAAAGATCGGCAGCCCCGAGAAAAGGGCCATGCCGATCGCGTTCAGAAGCAGGTTCGCCCCCACCGCGATCAGCGCGACAAGCGCGATATCGCCGGTCTGTTCCGCGGTCGCGGCCCAACCCGCCAGAAAGCCGTGCGGCGCGTCGATGGCCACGCCGGGCAGAGCGGACGACAGCCGGAACCCCACCACCACAAGCGGCACCATGACGATCAGTGTCGAGAGAAGCACACCGACCACCTCGAGCCCGAGGAATATCTGCGCCACCATCGCAAGCAGGATGTAAAGCAGGCTCAGGATCAGCCCATAGCCCAGAACCCGCAGGAAATAGGCCCAGATCTGCGCGCCCCGGAAGGCGGGCACGACGCCATGCGGCAGTTCGTTCAGCAGGATGTAGCGATGCCAGGCCACCGTGATCCAGAGCGAGACCACCAGCGAGACCAGCCCCACGCCGGTGAACCGCAGCGGCACCGAAGGATCCAGCGCCCCGGGATCCGCGTCCAGTCCGACCTCAAGCGAAAGAATATCGGCCTGGCTGAGCAACGTATAGCTGAGAAGAACCTGCGCCAGATAGGGCAGAGCCGAGACGCGCAGCGCCCCTTCGAGGTTGCCGATCACCTGATACAGTGAATGCCTGAAAATCTGAACGCCCTTCATCTCCGATCCCGCCTGCCCGTTTGCAGCAGCCCGATTGCGGCTGCCCACCCACCTTCCCCGTGCCGCGCGAACTGTCAACCGCGCCCTTCCACCGCAGGGGCTTCCCTTGCCCTTCCCGCCAATTCCCGCTAATCGCGGGCCAAACCGGCGATGGAGCCTTTCAACATGAAAAAGCCCAAGAAAGTCGTGCTGGCCTATTCCGGCGGTCTCGACACTTCGATCATCCTCAAATGGCTTCAGACCGAATATGGCTGCGAGGTGGTGACCTTCACCGCCGACCTGGGCCAGGGCGAGGAGCTGGAGCCCGCGCGCCAGAAGGCGCTGATGCTGGGGATCAAGGAAGAAAACATCCATGTCCTGGATCTTCGCGAAGAATTCGTGAAGGATTTCGTCTTCCCGATGTTCCGCGCCAATGCGGTCTACGAGGGGCTTTATCTGCTGGGCACCTCGATCGCGCGGCCGCTGATCGCGAAATACCTGGTCGAGATCGCGCAGAAATCCGGCGCCGATGCCGCCGCCCATGGCGCCACCGGCAAGGGCAACGACCAGGTCCGCTTCGAACTGGGGGTGGCCGCGCTCGACCCGTCGATCCAGGTCATCGCGCCCTGGCGCGAATGGGACCTGACCTCGCGCACGAAGCTTCTGGAATTCGCCGAGCTGAACCAGATCCCGATCGCCAAGAACAAGCGCGGCGAGGCGCCGTTCTCGGTGGATGCGAACCTGCTTCACACCTCGTCCGAGGGCACGGTGCTTGAGAACCCCGCCGAGGAGGCGCCGGATTATGTGGCGCAGCGCATCGTCGCGGTGGAAGATGCGCCGAACACGCCCGAATTCATCGAAGTGACCTTCGAGAAAGGCGATGCCGTCGCCCTGAACGGCGAGGCGCTTTCGCCCGCCACCATGCTGACGCGCCTGAACGAACTGGGCGGCAAGCACGGCATCGGCCTCTTGGATTTCGTCGAAAACCGCTTCGTCGGCATGAAGTCGCGCGGCGTCTATGAGACCCCCGGCGGCACCATCCTCTTGGAGGCGCATCGCGGCATCGAGCAGATCACGCTCGATTCCGGCGCGGGCCATCTGAAGGATTCGATCATGCCGCGCTATGCGGAACTGATCTACAACGGCTTCTGGTTCTCGCCCGAGCGCGAGGCGCTGCAGGCCCTGATCGACAAGACCCAGGAACATGTCACCGGCACGGTGAAGCTGAAGCTTTACAAGGGTGTCGCCCGCACCGTGGCGCGCTGGTCGGATCATTCGCTGTATTCCGAAAAGCACGTCACCTTCGAAGAGGACGCGGGCGCCTACGACCAGAAGGATGCGGCGGGCTTCATCCGGCTCAACGCCCTGCGCCTGCGCCTGATCGCGACCCGGAACGCCCGGGTGGCGAAAAAGTAAGGCCAAAGGCCCGGGAAATCTTGCCCGAAGGGCCGCGGCTTCGCCTGCGGCCCTTTTGCATGGCGGCTTGTTCAGGCCCTCGGATTCAGACGCCCCCAGATTCAGGCACCTCCGCTGCAGGCGCGCCCGGTTCAGGCACTTCGGCGCGGCTCTTGCGCGGCCATCCGGCGGATCTTCTCGCGCGCCAAGGCCAGCAACGCCAGCGCCACGATCCCCCCAAAGGTTAGGCCCAGCCCGCTCCAGAACGCGCCTGCGGCCTTGAAATCGTGAAAGGCCCGCAGGGCAAAGCTCAGCACAGTGCCGAAGGCGAAGACCGCAAGGCTCTGCCGCCCCATGGCCCGCAACGGCGCGGCAAGGCGGGCGGCAGAGACGCGGGCCAACCCCGGCAGGACGCTGGCGCAATAGGCCAGCGCCAGCAGGTGCAGCAGGCGCGGCAGCTCGACATAGCCTTTGTGGAAATTCGTGAACAGACGCGGCGCGCCCATCTGCGCGATCCAGACCATGGCGGCATTGCAGAGCTCGCGCACCGCCGGGATGCGCAGCCACAACAGCGACAGCACCAGCCAGCCCGCCGCCAGCGCGACCAGCCAGGGCCGCGCGGGCACAAGCCGCCGCCCGTCGCGCAATGAAAGCCCGGTCAGCAGGCCGGTGGTGAAGATCAACTGCCAACTGAACGGGTTGAGAAACCAGGGCCCCGTGCCGGGATAGCCCGGAAAATTCGTCCGCGTCAGCCCGGCCCAAAGCCAGATCCCGACCGAAAGCAGCAGCAGCGCGGGCGCGCTGCGTCGCCCCAGCCACAAGAGCCCCGGCGCCACCAGCAGCAACACGACATAAAGCGGCAGGATGTCGATATAGCCGAAGTGATGGGTCAGCGCGGGCAGGCCGATCAGCACGCCCACCGGATCGCGCATCAGCAGGCTGAAATTGTCGCGCGTCAGCATCGCCGGATCACCGGCAAAGCGCAGCATCGCCATCGCCAGCCCGATCACCAGGACCGAGATCACCAGATGCGCCATGTAAAGCGTCCAGGCCCGTCCCCAGCAGCGCCAGAGCCCAAGCCAGACCCTGCCCTCGGCCGGACCGAAATACCGCCCATAGGCCAGCGCGGCGGACACGCCCGCCAGCAGGACGAAGATCTCGGCCGCATCGGTGAAGCCGAAATTGCGGCTGGTCAGACGCTCAAGCGGGTTGCCGGGCAGGTGGTTGATGAAGATCATCACCAGCGCAAGGCCCCGGATCGCGTCGATCCTGGCATCGCGTCCCGGCGCGCCAGCCCTGCTTACGGCCTGTGCGGCATTCATTGCGTGAGCGCGCCCGTCTTGGCAATGGCCTGGGCCCCGGTTGCCGCACCCGTCCGGGATTGCGCCTGCGGTCCGCTCCAACCCGCGACGATCCCGGCATGAAGGGCGACGATTGCGGGTGGTTCCATCTCTTGCGGGGTCAGGAAACAACCCTCGCCCGGGATCGGGCGCGAAGTCAGCGAGATCAGCACGGGTGCCAGCACCATCGGCACCAGAACCGGCAACAGCCAGGGAAGCTGGTCGGGCACATAGGCCCGCGCCAGCACCAGCGCCGCCAGCGCCCAAAGCGTGATGAAGCGCGAGGCGGCCCAGGCTTCGGCCAGCCCCAATTGCCCGTCGCCCCGGTTGTTCGCGGGCCAGCCGCCATCGCGCCCCGACAGGATCTGAAGGATCGAGCGGCATTGATAGGCCATCAGCACCGGCGCGATCAGCGCCGACAGCGCAAGCTCGGCCAGAAGCGAGACCAGCGCCCCCGCCCCTCCGAAGGCGCGGCTGCGCCCGGTCAGGAAGGCCTCGGCCATGACCAGCAGCTTCGGCAGCAGCAGAAGGCCGAAGATCCCCACCAGCAGGCTGAGCGCGCGCAGGCTTTCGTCGCGCGGGAAGACCGGCAGGAAGCCCACCCGGTCGTGCCAGATCGCCACCACGCCGGGAAAGTAGTCCGGCGCCGATTGCCACAGCCCCGCCAGCACCGCCGTCAGCAGAAACAGTGCCCAGAAGGCCGAGGACAGATAGCTCACGATGCCCTGGAACAGGGCGGCCCGGCTCCAGAACCGCAGGCCACGCGCGGGCAGGATCTTGGAATGCTGAAGATTGCCCTGGCACCAGCGCCGGTCGCGCTTGGCATGGTCGACAAGGTTCTCGGGCGCCTCTTCGTAAGAGCCGCCCAGATCGGCATCCACACGCACGATCCAGCCGCCACGCGCCAGAAGCGCCGCCTCGACATAGTCGTGGCTGAGGATATGGCCCCCCAGCGGCGGGCGGCCCGGCAATTCCGGCAGGCCGCAGCATTGCGCGAAGGCCGGGATGCGCAGGATGGCGTTATGGCCCCAATAGGGGCCGGTCTCGCCCTGCAGCCGCATCAGGCCGCGGGTGAAGACCGGGCCATGGAAGCTTGCGGCGAATTGCATGGCGCGGCCGAAGACCGATCGCGCGCCGACGATGCAGGGCAGGGTCTGAAGCAGGCCCAGACGCGGTTCGGCCTCGATCCGGCGAATCATCCGCAGGATCGTTTCGGCCTCGATCAGGCTGTCGGCATCGAGGATGACGGCATAATCCCAAGCCGCGCCCGAGCGGCGGATGAATTCAGCCAGGTTGCCCGCCTTGCGGCCGATATTCTCGCTGCGGCGGCGGTAGTGGATGCGTCCGCCCCCACCCTCCGGCGCGTCCGCCCCGGTCTCGGCCAGCAAGAGCGCCAGCGCCGCCTCTTCGCGGGCGGCGCCCTCGGCGCTGCGAGTGTCGGAGAGGATGGCGAAATCGACCTGCGCCGGGCAGCCCGCAAGCTGGCGATGCATCGCCGCGATGCGGGCGAAGGTGATCAGCGCATCCTCGTTGCAGATCGGCATGACGACGACCGTGCGCCCGCTGATGGTCGCTGCCTCCGGCACCCGGACCCGCGAGGGCGCGAGCCCGATCAGCCCCAGCATCGCACCCCAGGCAAGCCAGGCGGTCGAGAAGCTCAGCAGGACCGCCGCGACCCAGGCCCAATGGCTCAGCCGCGTGGCGGCCGCATATTGCAGGAACATCACCCCCGCCGCGCATCCCGCCACCAGCGACAGCGCGATGGCAAGGCCGCGCAGCGCGATCACGCGCCCGGGCTCGGCGCCCTCGGCCTGCGGATGGGCCTCGACGTTCCGCCCCGTGTCGGCCGCGCTCACGATCCATCCGCAGGCGGGTGGACCCGCCAGCCCCCCCGGAACAATTCGGCCCAGCCCGCCAGCCAGCCGGATTCGAGCCGCTGGAGCGGCATGGCCAGCGGCGCGTCAGGCAGATCGCAGGCGCCTGTCTGGGCGCCTTCATCCGCCTTCCGGCTGTGATCCTTGCGAAGGTCGGTCATTTCCGATTGCGCGATCATGGCTTTTTCCATTGAAAAGTCCAGATTTCACTCAGCTTGCGCCCATGGCCCGCGACATGGGCGTTGATCTCGACCAGGGCGCCCGAGGCGGCCGCGATGTCCATCACCAGCCGCCAGCGGTTGCCCTGGGGCAGGCGCGAAAGCGTCACGATCTCGGCCGTGCCGCCACGGACATTCACCACCGGACGGATCAGCGGATCGTCCTCGGGCGTGGCGCCCAGGACGCCGCCTTCGAAATCCACCACGAACTTGCGGGTGTCGGGCGGATTGTCCAACCCCGCCGCGCCGCCGATGCCCGAAAGCGTGTCGGCGACCCAGGCCAGGTCGCCATCCGGGTCGGGGTCCAGATCGCCCCAATGCAGCCGGTAGCGGAATTCGCGCTGCGTGCCCGGCTCGATCTTTCCGGCTGGCACCCAGAAGGCACCGATGTTGTCATGCACCTCAAGCCGGGTCGGGATCTCGAACAGGCGCACCGTGCCTGGGCCCCAGTCGCCGATCGGCTCGACATCCAGCGAGGGGCGGCGCTCGTATCGCGCGCCGGCATCCTGGAAATCCTCGAACCCCCGGCTGCGCTGGTGCAGGCCGAAACGCCGCAGCCCCGGTTCGGCGAAATAGGAACTGGCGATCTCGGCCGGATTGCTCAACGCGCGCCAGATCACGTCGCCATCGGCGCGTTCGATCCTGAGCCCGTCGGAATCATGGACCTGAGGGCGATAATCGTCGAAGGCAGGGCGGTTGACGCCCCCGAAAAGGAACATCGAGGTCAGCGGCGCCACGCCAAGCTCGGTGACCGCCACGCGGAAGAACAGCCGGGCTGTCACCTCCATCACCGTGGTCTCGCCCGGGGTGATCAGGAATTCATAGGCCCCGGTCAGCCGCGCCGAATCCATCAGCGCCCAAAGCCGCAGATGGCGCGCGGCAGGCTCGGGCCGCTCCAGCCAGAATTCGGAAAAGCGGGGGAATTCCTCGGGGATCGGCAGGCCCGCATCCACCGCAAGCCCGCGCGCCGACAGGCCGTAATGGCTGCCCCGGCCCAGGGCGCGGAAATAGCTCGATCCGACGAAGGCCGCGACCTCGTCCTGAAGATCGGCGCGGTTGAGCGGATAGGTCAGCTTGAACCCCGCCACATCGGGCAAGGCGAAATCGTCGGGCACGGTGGCCTTCATGCCGCTGCGATATTCGAAATCGTCGGACGAAAAGACCAGCGGCACCTCGGCCCCCGCGCTTACCTCATGCAGCTTCACCGGCTGGTTGAACAGCCAGCCCGGATGGAAGGGCTGCAACTGCCAGCCCGCATGGTCGGACGCCCAGCGGGCATTCGCCGGGCGATAGGCGATTCGCTGGTAGTCGTCGTAGTCGAGCGCGCCGAGCACCGGATCCATCGACGGCGGCGCCGGATCGACCGATTCGGCGCGTTGGCGGGCGATCTCGGTCAGCACGTCGAAGTCGAAGGAACGCGGCTGAGCGGGCATGCCCGCGCCTTCCTCTGGCGCATCGGCGTCGGGATTTTCCTGCGCGCGCAGGCGATCGGTGAATGCTGCAAGCGCAAGAACCGCACCACCGGCCATCAGGCCCCGGCGCGTCGGTCTAAGAACATTCGGCAAGATCCGGTCACCATCTGAGAAGCTCATCGCGGGGCCTGTTATATCGTTTTCATATTCGCTGCACCATTCACATTGGAGGGGGAGAGCCCATGTCGGCGGTTCAACGCTGGTATGCAAAACACTGAAATATGGTGGAAAGCAGCCGAACCGCCCGCAACACCCGCCCTCGCACGCCGCCGGGGCACCCGGGAAAACGACCCCGCGCCCTTCGGGTTCCCGGGTCGGATCCTAAGGATAGGGGAAAACCGCCCGTCGCCCCAAGGCGGCAGGCTGCCGATGCGGAAAATCGCATCGCATACGCAGAAATCGGCAAGCACGCGCGCCCCCGAGGGCGCCCGGCACAAGCCCGTCGCGTGGGATTTCGTCAGCCCGGCAGGGCGAAGGGATTGAAGCCACTGCGCCCAAAGCCTTCGGTCACCGCGGCATCGTCCAGAAGCAGGCTTGCCAGATCGTCGGCCACCACCTCTGCCTCCGGCGCGCGCTCCTGCGAGATCACCTTGAGATAGCTGCCGCAGGCGCCGCAGGCCTCGGCCCGGATCGCGGCCTCGGGCGTGTCGAAGCTCAGGTAATCCAACTGCCCCGCATCGCCGCAGTTCGAGCATTTGGCCCGCACCATATGCCATTCGCATTCGCACAGGCTGCAATGCAGGTAGCGCATGCCCTGGCGGTCGCCGGTGTGGATCAGGCTGGCGACCGGGGCCGAGCCGCACAAGGGGCATTCGGCGGTCTCATGCCCCGCCGAGGCCGGAAGCGGCGCACGGCGGGCGGCCTGGGCCACCTCGACCGAAAGCGCGGCGCGCAGGATCGGGGCATAGGCGGGTTCGGCTTCGGCGAAACGGCCCTCGACCTGCGCGAGCGCCTCTTGCCGCAGTTCCGCCTCGGAAAGCCCGGCCAGCGCGTCGAGATGGGCCAGGACCGGCGACGGGACGCGGGGCCGCAGATGGGCCAGCAGCCCGGCCAGAATCCCGGGCCAGTCGCCAAAGCGCGCCAGCGCCGCCGGATCGACCGGGGCGGGCGCCTCCACCGGCCAGGCCCGCGCCAGGCTGGCGGCCTGCCCCTCGGTCACATCGGCGGCCAGGCGCAGGTAATCGGCAAGGTCGTGGCCCTGAGCCAATTCGCGCAGCCGGGCGGCGCGGGTGGCATAAAGCCCGGCCAGATCCGGGCGCAGCACCGGATCGAAATGCCGCGTGGCTTCCTCGGAGGGCACCGAGGACCGCAGGACGGGCGCGCCGCTCATGCCTCGCCCCGCCCCTTGGCGGCCTTCTTCGCCTCAAGCTCCTCGGCCCAGCGGTCGTGGTGCTGACGCGCCCAGGCCTTCGAGACATAGCCCGTCACCATGCCGGTGACGGAGCCACGCACCCAGATCGCCAGATAGATATGGCCAAGAATCAGCAGGATCAGCCCGATCCCCGCGACCGAATGGGCAAGGATCGCCAGCCGCAGCACCGGGATCGGGAAGAATTCGGCGAAATAGGCCCGCCACATGATCAGGCCCGAAATCATCAGCACGATGATCGAGGCCATGATCAGCCAGAACAGCACCTTCTGCCCGGCGTTGTATTTGCCGATCCGCAGCGGGTGTTCGTGGTTGTTCAGCACCACACCCTTGACGTTGCGAAACCAGATCGCATCGGTTTTCGCGGGCAGGTTGTATTTCACGAACCGCACGAACATGTAGCACAGCCCGACGAAGACCGCGATGCCCAGGAACGGATGCAGCGCCCGCGCCATCTGCGGCGTGCCTAGAAAGGCCGAAAGCCAGGAAAACGTCGGGAAGAACCACGACAGGCCCGAGGTCGCGGCCAGAAAGAAGCACAGGACGATCATCCAGTGGCAAAGCCGCTCGGGGAATCTGGTGCGCAGGATCTGGTCGTTCTTGAGCTTTTTCATCGCCTGTCTCCCTCTCACTCCGCCGCGTGACGCGGGATCGAACGCAGGTTGTCGCGGGGCGCCTCGGGCAGCTTCGCGTCGCTGCCTTCGGGATGGTCGTCGTCCTCGGTCTCATTGGGGCCGACGCCGATGAAATGGGCCGCCATAGCACCCACCGCGACCGCGCCAGCAACCGCCGCCGCAGGCTTGAGCATGTCCTTCCAGCCCTCGACGATGGACGAGATCTTGGGATCCTTCGGCAGCCCCGCATAGCGTTCGGGATCGTCGGCATGTTGCAGCACATACATCACATGCGTGCCGCCCACGCCTGCCGGATCGTAAAGCCCGGCATTGTCGTAGCCGCGTTCGTTCAGTTCGGCGACCCGGGTCGCGGCCAGGTCCTTCATCTCTTCCTTCGAGCCGAAGGCGATGGCGCCGGTCGGGCAGGTCTTGGCGCAGGCCGGCGCCTGGCCGACCGCCAGCCGGTCCGAACAAAGCGTGCATTTATAGGCCTTGTGGTCGGTCTTCGAGATGCGCGGAATGTCGAACGGGCAGCCCGCCACGCAATAGCCGCAGCCGACGCAGAGGTCGCTTTGGAAATCCACCACGCCATTGGCGTATTGCACGATGGCGCCGGGAATCGGGCAGGCCTTCAGGCAACCCGGATCCTCGCAATGCATGCAGCCGTCCTTGCGGATCAGCCATTCCAGCTTGCCGCTTTCGTCCTCATGCTCGGTGAAGCGCATCAGGGTCCAGGTGTCGGGATGCAGGTCGGCGGGGTTGTCGTAGACGCCCACGTTGTTCTCGACCGGGCCGCGCAGGTCGTTCCATTCGTTGCAGGCGACCTGGCAGGCCTTGCAGCCGATGCAGATCGACACGTCGATCAGCTTGGCGACCTCCATCTGGTGGTCGCGGATCTGCGGCGCCGGGGTCAGCCCGGAGGTGGCCGAGCGGCGGACGACGTTTTGCGAATTCATGCCAGTTCCCCCACGGCCTTTTCGACATTGACGAGGAAGGCCTTGAATTCGGGCGTCTGCGAATTGGCGTCGCCCACCCCGGGCGAGAGCGTGTTCGCCAGATAGCCCTTCTTCGTCGCGCCCTCGAAGCCCCAGTGGCAGGGGATGCCGATCTGCTCGACCTCCTGCCCGGCCACGTTCAGGGTGCGCATCCGTTTGGTGACCACGGCCTTCGCGGTGATATAGCCGCGCTTGGTGGTGATCTTCACGGTGTCGCCATGGGCGATGCCCTTGTCGCGCGCCAGCTTTTCGCCCAGTTCGACGAATTGCTCGGGTTGCAGCATGGCGTTCAGATGGCTGTGCTTGGTCCAGTGCCGGAACATTTCGGTCACCGAATAGGTCGTCGCCACATAGGGATATTCGGTGCGGTTCCCCATCCGCTCGCGGTCGTTCTGGAAGATCCGCGCGGTCGGGTTGTGGGTCACCGTCTCATGCAGCGGGTTCTTGGCGATCGGGCTTTCGACCGGCTCGTAATGTTCGGGGAAGGGGCCGTCGCTCATGCCCTTTTCCGAGAACAGCCGCCCCACCCCCTCGGGCAGCATGATGAAGGGCGCCGCCGGGGCGCCGGGCGGCACCGTCGCCGGAAAGTCCGGCACATCCGAGCCGGTCCATTTCTCGCCATCCCAATGCAGGATGGCGCGGTTCGGATCCCACGGGTTGCCGTCCACATCCATCGAGGCGCGGTTGTAAAGAAGCCGCCGGTTCGCGGGCCAGGCCCAGGCCCAGCCGGGCGTGTTCCCCAGCCCGGTGTCGGTATTGTCGCGATTGGCCATCTGGTTGCCCTTTTCGGTCCAGGACCCGGCGAAGACCCAGCAATAGCTTTGCGTCGTGCCGTCGTCGCGAAGCTGCGCGAAACTGTCGAGCAACTGCCCCTTGCGCAGGATCCGGGTGCCGTTCTCGTCGAAGACATCCTCCAGCGCATAGCCGTTGGCCTCTTTCGCCATCTCTTCGGGATGGGGGAAATAGGGGTCGTGATAGGTGTCGTGATCCCAGGTCATGTGCAGGACCTGTTCGGGGCAGGGGCCGCCCTCGACCTCGTAGAGGCGGCGGATCTCCATCATGATCCGGCCAAGGATCTCGGGGTCGTGGCGCGCCTCGCCCGGGGGTTCCTGGCCCGCGAAATGCCATTGCAGCCAGCGGCCCGAGTTCACGATGGCCCCGTCTTCCTCGGCGAAGCAGTTCGAGGGCAGGCGGAACACCTCGGTCATGATCTCCTCGGTGGGGACGTCGTTGAACCGCCCCTCGTTGCGCCAGAAATTCGAGGTCTCGGTCACCAGCGGGTCGATCACGACGAGGAATTTCAGCTTGGCCAGCGCGGCCGAGGTCTTGTTCTTGTCCGGCATCGCCGCCAGCGGGTTGAACCCCTGCGCGATATAGCCGTTGACCTCGCCGTTATACATCATGTCGAAATAGGCCAGCATGTCATAGCTGCGGTCCCATTTCGGCAAGAGGTCGAAGGCGAAGTCGTTCGCCACCGTCGCATGCTTGCCATAGAGGTTCTTCAGCATCGAGATGAAGAATTTCGGTGTGTTCTTCCAGTAGTTGACCTGACCCGGCACCACATCCTTCGGCGTGGTCTCCTCCAGATATTGCGCCAGGGTCTGCTGGTTGTCGCTCGGCAGGTTCATGTAACCCGGCACCCGCACCGACAGCAGGCCAAGGTCGGTATAGCCCTGGATGTTCGAATGCCCGCGCAGCGCGTTCACCCCGCCCCCGGCCATGCCGATATTGCCCAGGAGAAGCTGGATCATCGCCGAGCCCCGGATGATCTGCGCGCCGCCGGTATGGTGGGTCCAGCCAAGCGCGTAGAGCCAGGTCATGGTCTTGTCCCTGGCCGAGCAGGAGCCGATGATCCCGGCGATGCGCAGGAAATCCTCGCGCTTGACGCCGGTGATGTCCTCGACCACCTCGGGCGTATAGCGGTCGACATGCCGACGCAGCAGTTGCAGGACCGAGCGCGGATGCGTCATCGTCATGTCGCGCAGGGCATTGCCCTCGGCGTCGCGCTCATAGGTCCAGGAGGATTTGTCGTAGACCAGCGTCTCGGGATCGAAGCCCGAGAAGACGCCCTCGTCGAAGCCGAAATCCTCGCGCACGATCAACGTCGCATTGGTATAGGCGCGGACATATTCATGCTGGATCTGGTCGGTTTCCAGAAGATAGCGCACCACCCCCATCAGGAAGGCGGTGTCCGACCCGGCCCGGATCGGCGAGAAGATATCGGCCACGGCGGCGGTGCGGTTGAAGCGCGGATCGACCACGATCACCTTGGCCTTGTTCTTGATCTTGGCCTCGATCACCCATTTGAAGCCCACGGGATGGGCCTCGGCCGGATTGCCGCCCATCACGATCACCACATTGGCGTTCTTGATGTCGACCCAGTGGTTGGTCATGGCGCCGCGCCCGAAGCTGGGCGCCAGCGCCGAAACCGTCGGCGCGTGGCACAGCCGCGCCTGGCAATCGAGGCCGAGCATCCCCAGCGAGCGGGCGAATTTGAAATCCAGCACCCCGGTTTCGTTCGAGGCCGCCGAAGAGGCCAGCATGCCCGAGGTCAGCCAGCGGTTGACCAACTGCCCCTTTTCGTTGCGCGCGATGAAATTGGCGTCGCGATCGTCCTTGAGCAGCCGCGCGATCCGCGTCGTCGCCTCTTCCCAACTGATCCTGACCCATTCCTTCGATCCCGGCGCGCGATATTCGGGATGGGTCAGGCGGTTGTGGGAATGGATCATGTCGATCAGCCCCGCCCCCTTGGGGCAGAGCGACCCGCGCGAGACCGGATGGTCGGGATCGCCCTCGATATGGAAGATGCGCGGCTTGGAATTGCGGGCGCCATCGCCCAGCGAATACATCAGGATGCCGCAGCCGACCGAACAATAGGTGCAGTTGTTGCGGGTTTCCTTGGCGCGCAAGAGCTTGAAGGGCCGCACCCCGGCCGAGACCTGCGCCTCGGCGGTGGAAAGGCCGATGGCCTGCGCCGAAAGCGCCGCCGCCCCCGCGCCCAGGATCTTCAGGAAACTCCGCCGCCCAAGATTCAATCTGGTGCCATCCATGGTGCCGTCCCGCTCTTGCCGGTTGGATTGTGTGCCATTGCACACCGAACTTCGGCTCAGGTAGCGGGCGCCCCAGGGGTCAGACAAGCCGCAACCCGGGCCCGCTGCGGGCGGTCTTCGCCGTGCTGCGGCATAACGACCGGAAAAAATTCCCGACTTATTTACAAAGGCTTACCAAGGTTTTGTTGCGAAACGACTTTGTTTTGTGATATTTTTTGATTATTATGCGATATGCAAAGCATATCAAGAAACTGTGAAGCGCGCCGTCATGGCCGCAGCGCCCCCTCGGGCCAGCACAAGGGAACCGCCATGCCCCAGGATCGTCAGCCGATGGCAGCGATGGCACCGATTCGAGATCCGTTTCGATATATTCTGGAATACATATCGAAATCAGGTGGTTTGTATAGCGCCGCGCTGCGCGACGGGCGGGGCAGCGGGGCCGGACCGTGCTGATCCGGCATCTGGATTACTTCGTCACCCTTGCCGAAGAGCGCCATTTCGGCCGCGCGGCCGAATTGTGCGGCGTCAGCCAGCCCGCGCTTTCGCTGGCCATCCGCAAGCTTGAAGAGGATCTGGGCAGCCTTCTGATCGTCCGGGGGCAAAGGTTCATGGGCCTGACCGCCGAGGGCGAGAAGGTGCTGGCGCGCGGGCGCCGGATCCTGGCCGATTACGGCAATCTGCGCGACGAACTCAGCGGGCGACGCAAGGGCGGGCTGACCGGGCGGCTGCGGCTTGGCGCCGTCGCCTCGGCGATGCCGCGCCTGCCCGAGGTCTCGACCCTGTTCGAGGCACGCAATCCGATGGCCCGGATCGCCATCAGCCTGCTGGCGCCCGAGGATCTGCGCAAGGCGGTTGCCGATCTCTCGCTGGATGCGGGCCTGACCTGGCTTGAGCAGGGCGACCAACCCGCCGCGCGGAAGGGCAATCCCCGCAACCGGGGCGCGGCGACCGAGGCGATCCCGCTGTGGCGCGAACGGCCCCTCTTCGCCTGCCGCCGCGACCATCCTTTCGCGCCGGGGCCTCTCGAACCGGCACCCGCCATTCCCTGGTCCGAGGCGACGACGCAGCCGCTTTGCCTGGGCGAGGACCTCATCGGCGGTCCGATGGCCGTGGGCGGGATCCGCCCCGCCGTCACCTGCAGCTCGCTCGACGGGGTGCTGGCGCATCTGCGCAGCGGATTGTGGTGCGCCATCGTGCCCGAGGGGTTTCGCAACCTCCTCGCCGGATCGGACGATATCCTGCTGCTCGAACTGCGCGACCCCGAAGCCCGCGGTTCCGGAGGTCCCAGTTCCGGAGACCCCAGTTCCAGAGACCCGGGCGAGACGGTGGAACCGCGCCTTGGCCTCGTGATGGCGGGACGCGCGCCGCGATCGCCGATGGCGCTGGCTCTGCGCGACTGTGTCGAGGCCCTGCGCGAAGCCCCGGCAACAGAGCCCCCATCCGAGGCCTGAACTCCGCCCGCGCGCGCCGCCTGTCCCCCCCCGCTTGTCCCCTGGGGGGCAAGATGCGATCATCGCGCCGCCTTCCGGGTCCGTCCGCCATACGCCGGGCCCCATGCCCGAAGGCCGAAAGGATCCCGCTTGACCACCGCCGCCAGCATCATCGCCTCGACCCGCCAGGATCCGACCTGGTCGGACCGGCTGGCGCGGACCTCGGTCCTTGTCGTCGACGACGAGCCGGGGATGCGCAATTTCATCGCCCGGGTGCTTGGCCCGCAATGCCGAAGGATCGAGCTTGCCGCCTCGACCGGCGAGGCCGCCGACTGGCTGGCGGTCGAGCATTTCGACGTGATCGTGCTGGACAACATCCTTGGCAACGAGCGCGGGCTGAACTGGCTGGTGCGCCAGCGCCAGAAGGGTTTCGTGCCGCCCGTGGTGCTGATCTCGGCCTTCGCCGATCTGGAGATGGCCATCGAGGCGCTGCATGCCGGGGCCGCCGATCTGATCCTCAAGCCCTTCCGCTCGAACCAGCTTCTGAACGCGGTGCTGCGCTCGGTCGAACAGACCCGGCTCAAAAGCGAAAACCAGGTGCTGCGCCATCAGTTGCGGCGCGGCGCCGATCCCGATCAGGCGCGGCTGGTCGGCAGTTCCGACGCCATCGAAAAGATCCGCGCCACCATCGCGCGCGTGGCGCCGCTGCCCTCCTCGGTGCTTCTGACCGGGCCTTCGGGCACCGGCAAAGAGGTGGCGGCGCGCATGATCCACGGCCTTTCGGACCGCGCCAACGGGCATTTCATCGCCGTGAATTGCGCGGGCATCCTTGAGGATACCGTCGAATCCGAGCTTTTCGGCCATGTCGAGGGCGCCTTCCCCGGCGCGGGCGCGCATCGCGAGGGGCTGTTCCTGCATGCTCAGGGCGGCACACTGTTTCTGGACGAGATCGCCGAACTGCCGCTGACCACCCAGGCCCGGCTGTTGCGGGTGATCGAGGATCGCCGGATCCGCCCCCTCGGGGCCGAGCGGGAGCTGCCGGTGGACCTGCGGCTGATCTTCGCCACCAACACCGATCTTGAGGCCCGGGTGGCCGAGGGCCGGTTCCGCGCCGATCTGTTCTTCCGCATCAACATCCTGCATCTGCACATGCCCCCGCTTCGCGCGCGCGGCGGCGATGTCGTCGAACTCGCCCGGATGTTCATGGAACGGCTGTCGCGCGATCTCGGCCTCGCGCCGGTCGAGATCACCCCGCCGGTCGAGACCGCGCTGCTGGCCCAGCCCTGGCCCGGCAATGTGCGCGAATTGCGCAACCTGGTCGAGCGCGCGTTGATCCTCGGCCGGTTTCCGGCCGATGTGATCGCGCCGGACGCGCCGCCGCCGCCGGATGGAACCGCCAGTGGCTGAAACCCCGCCCTGGCAGTCGGTCCGCACCCGGCTTCTGGTGATCGCGCTTCTGCCCACGCTGCTCCTGATGCCACTGCTGATGGGGGTGACGATGCAACGCTGGACCTGGCGCACCGACCAGATCCTGGCCGCCCGCGTCGGCAGCGACCTGACCGTGGCGCAGCAATATCTGTCGCATCTGGTCGACAATACCGCGCAGGGGATCGACGGGCTGGCGCGCTCGGCCCGGCTGCGCGATGCGCTGGCCGAGGGGCCCGGACAGGTCGGGCCCGCGCTTTCGGCCTCCGGCCTCGACTTCCTGATCCTCACCGACGAAGGCGGCCGGGTTCTGGCCGCCCATCCCGCGCCGCCGAACGCCGGTGCTGCAAGCCCGCTTCCCCCGGAGAGCCCGCTGATCCTGGCCGCCCGGGCGGGCGAGGTCGCAGCCGGGATCGAGATCCTGTCGCCCGAGGCGCTGACCGCGCTTTCCCCCGCGCTGGCAGAACGGGCGCGCGTGGCCTTGCGCTCCGACCCGGAGGAGGCCGAAAGCCGGGGCATGGTCATCCTGGCCGCCGCCCCGGTCGCCCTTCCCCGGGGACAGGGCGTGCTCGCAGGCGGCATTCTCTTGAACCGGAACGACGATTTCGTCGATCGCATCAACGATCTGGTCTATCCCGCCACCAATCCTGGCATCACCGGCGACACCGGCGGCTTCGACCACGGCGTCACCACGCTGTTTCTGGGCGATACGCGGATCGCGACCACCCTGCGCCCCTCGGGGCGGGAAAGGGCGCTTGGCACCCGCGCCTCGGCCGAAGTACGTGCGCGCGTCCTGGGCACGGGCGAGGCCTGGCGCAACACCGCCTTCGTGGTGGATGACTGGTATGTCTCGGCCTATGACGCGATCATCGACAGCCGGGGCGCGCGCGTGGGCATGCTCTACACCGGCTTTCCCAGGGCGCCCTACAGCGCCGCGCGGCGCGTCACCTGGGCCATCGCCGGGCTGGCCTTCCTGGCCATCGGCGCGCTGTCGGTGCCGCTGTTCCTGCATTGGGCCCGCGGCATCTTCCGCCCGGTCGAGGCGATGGGGATCACCATCGGCCTGGTCGAGGCCGGCGACATGGACGCGCGCAGCGGCGCGCCCCCCGGCGCGGACGAATTGATCCATCTGGCCCGCCATCTGGACCGGCTGCTCGACCTCCTGCAGCAGCGCGACCGCGAGCTGCGCGGGCTGAACCGGGACCTGAACGCCCGGGTCGAGGTCCGCACCGCCGAACTGCGCCATGCCAACCTGGCGCTTGAGGCCGCGACGCGCCAGTTGGTCCTGTCGGAAAAGCTTGCCACCATCGGCGAAGTGACCACCGGCATCGCGCATGAGATCAACAATCCCCTTGCCGTGATCCAGGGCAATCTTGAGGTGCTGCGCATGGTGATGGCCGCCCGCCCGAACGATGGTCTGGACGATTGCGCGACCGAATTCGCGCTGATCGAGGATCAGATCCGCCGCATCGGCGTGCTGGTCAGCCAGCTTCTGCAATTCGCCCGGCCCGAGGAATTCGCCGCCGACGGCGCGCCCACCGATCCGGCCGAGGTCTGTCGCGGCCTGCGACCGCTGATCCGGCATCTGCTGGAACCGGGCGGGATCGTGCTGGCCAGCGATCTGCGCTCGACCCGCCCCGTGGGCATGAGCCCGCATGAGATGCAGCAGGTCCTCGTCAATCTGGCGGTGAATGCGATCCAGGCCATGCCCGAGGGCGGAGAGCTGCACCTGACCTGCGAGGATGCCCCCGCGCCGGACGGGCGCGAGGGCGTGCGGATCACCCTGCGCGACACCGGCACCGGCATGGACGAGGCCACACTCGCGCGGATCTTCGACCCGTTCTTCACCACCCGCCGGACGCTGGGTTCGGGCCTTGGGCTTTCGATCTGCCAGACCCTGGTCAACCGCCAGAACGGCGAATTGCGCGCGACCAGCCGCCCCGGGGCGGGGGCGAGCTTCACCGTCTGGCTGCCACAGGCGGGAATGGAACGCATGCAGAACAAACCATGGGAATCAGGCCCGGCCTGATATAGGCTGGCCGCATGAGCGCCGCCCCGCCCCCGCCCCTGCGTCCCGCCCGCGTCCATGAGGTCTGCGGGCCCGGCGCCATCGCCTTCGCCGCGATCATCTGCGCGCAAGGCACCGGCCCGGTGCTGTGGCTGCGCGAAAGGGGGCAGACCGGCATGCTCGCGCCCTCGGGCCTGGCCGCCTTCTGCGATCCGGCCCGGCTTCTGATCGCGCGCACGCCACGGCAGACCGACACGCTCGCCGTCGCGGAAGAGGCCCTGCGCGACGGCACGACGGGCCTCGTGGTGGCGGAAACCTCGCGCGCGCTGAACCTGCGCGAGGGGCGGCGGCTGCAACTCGCCGCGCAGGCGGGCGGGGCGACCGGGCTGTGCCTGATCCCCGAGGGCATGGGCAGCCCCGCCGCCGAGACGCGCTGGCATTGCGCCCCGGTCTTCGAGGCCGGGGCGGCGGCGGACTCGACTCCGATGCGGTGGGAGATTATCAAGAACAAATCAGGAACAGTTGGAGTCTGGCATGTTCGGTGGGACAGGACGGCGCATCGTCTCGATGTGGTTTCCCCGGCTGTCGAGCGACCGGGCGCTGCGGCGGCACCCGGTTGAGGGGCCTTTCGTCACCATCCTGCGCACCGGCAATGCCGACAGGATCCATTGCCTGAATCCGGCGGCCGAAGCCGCGCGGCTCTGGCGCGGCATGGCGCTGTCCGAGGCCCGCGCCTTCTGCCCCGGCCTGCAAACCCGGCCCGCCGACCCGCTGCGCGAGGCCTGGTCGCTGGGCGCGCTGCGTCGCTGGGCCCTGCGCTACTGCCCCTGGGTCGGGCTGGAGGGCGAGGAGGGGCTGGTCCTCGACATCACCGGGGCGGCGCATCTTTGGGGCGGCGAGCCCGCGATGCTGGACGACATGCGCGCGCAGATGGCGCGGGCGGGGCTTCACCTGCGGCTCGGCCTGGCCGACACGCGCGGCGCCGCCTGGGCGCTGGCGCATCACGCCGAGGGGATCGCCCCGCCGGGCCGCACCGCCGGGGCGCTGGCCCCGCTGCCGGTCGCCGCGCTGCGGCTGGACGAGGCCACCGATACCGCGCTGCAACGGCTGGGCCTGCGCCGGATCGGCGCGCTGATGGCGGCGCCGCGCGCGCCATTGGCGCGCCGCTTCGGGCCGGGGCTGCTGCTGCGGCTGGACCAGGCGACGGGCGCGCAGCCCGAGGCGGTAACGCCGCTGACCGAACCGCCGCGCTTTGCCGCCAGGCTGACCCTGCCCGAACCCCTGGGGCTGAGCGCGGATGTCATGGCGGCGACGGCGCGGCTTCTGCAGGCGGTCTGCGCGAAGCTGCATGCGCAGGAGGCGGGCGCCCGCGCCCTGCGACTGACCCTGCGCCGCGTCGATCAGGCCGGGCTGCGGGTGGATCTGCCGCTTGCCGCGCCGATGCGCGACCCCGAGCGGATCCTGCCCTTGTTCACCCGCGGGATCAAGGCGCTGGATTCCGGCTGGGGCATCGACCAGATCCATCTTGAGGCCGTGTCGGTCGAACCCTTGCCCGCGCGGCAGATCGGCCAGGGGACCAGTCAGGGGGCCAGTCGCGGGCCCGAGCGGCTGGCCGATCTGGTCACCCGCATCGGCACAAGGATCGGGCTTGAGAACATCTGCCGCTTTCAGCCCGCCGACAGCCATATCCCCGAGCGCGGCTTCGTCCTGCGGCCCGCCGTGGGCGGGGCGGAGCCCGCGCCCCAGCCTCAGCCCCGGATCGGGACCGGGACCGGGACGCGGCCCCCGGCCGCCGCCCCTCGCAGCACGTCCGGCATCGATCCGCTCACCTGGCCCGCGCCGCCGCGCCCGCTGCTGCTGTTCCCGCCCGAGCCGATCCTGGCCGCCGCCCCTTCCCAGCCGCCCGCCCGGTTCCGCTGGCGGCGGATGCGGCTGACCACCGCCCGCGCCACCGGACCCGAGCGAATCGCCCCGGAGTGGTGGCTGGCCGAGGACGACGCCTGGCGCAGCGGATTGCGTGATTACTGGCGGATCGAAACGCGCGAGGGGCGGCGGCTGTGGCTGTTCCACACCCCGCAGGATCCGGGCTGGTTCGTGCAGGGCGAATTCGCGTGACGGATCCCGCCCTCGCCTCTGCGCCCCCGCACCCGGGCGAAGCGCGCTATGCCGAGCTTTGCGTGACCACGAATTTCACCTTCCTCACCGGCGCCTCGCATCCCGAGGAACTGGTGCGGCGCGCCGTGGAACTGGGGCTTGAAGCCATCGCCATCACCGACCGCAACAGCCTTGCCGGGGTGGTCCGGGCCTGGTCGGCGCTGAAGACCCTGCGCGAGGAAGCCGAGACCGCGCCGACCATCCGCTCGACCCGCCAGTTCGACACCTCCTCCCGGCAGGAAACCGGCGCGCGGCAGGTCCCGGCCCTGCCCGCGCCTGAAGAAGAGCCCGATGCGACATCCGGTGCGGGGGGCCCACAGCCGCCGTTGCCCCGGCTGATCAGCGGCGCGCGGCTGGCGCTGCACGACAGCCCGGTCGAATGGCTGGCCCTGCCCACGGATCTTCCGGCATACCATCGTCTCTCGCGCCTGCTGACCCTGGGCAAACGGCGGGCGGGCAAGGGCGAATGCCACCTGGGCCTTGCCGATCTGACGGCACCGGATGAGACGGGCGGCTGCCGGGGCATGATCCTGATCGCGCTGCCCCCCGCCGGGGCCGATCCGGGCGCGGCCCTCGATCCGCTCCGCCGCATGGCGCGGCGCTATCCCGGCCATGTCTTTCTGGGCGCCGCGCCGCGCTACGACGGCACCGACCAGGCCTGGTTCGACGATTGTGCCGGTATCGCCCGCCGCGCCTCGACCCCGATGGTCGCCCTGGGCGATGTGCTGATGCACCGGGCCCACCGCCGCCCGCTGGCCGATGTGCTGACCTGCCTGCGCGAGGGGCTGACCATCGACCGCATCGGCACCCGCGCGCTGATGAATGCCGAGCGCCGGTTGAAAGGCGCGACCGAGATGGCCCGGCTTTACCACCGCCATCCCGCCGCGATCCGCCGCACCACCGAAATCGCCGCGCGCTGCGGCTTCGACCTGTCCGAACTGAGTTACGACTATCCCGACGAGATCGCCGAGGGCGAGCCGCCGCAGGACCGGCTGGCCCGGCTGGCGCAAGAGGGGCTGGCGCAGCGTTTTCCCGACGGCATTCCCGAACATCGGCAGGCCCTGCTGGACAAGGAGCTGAATGTCGTCGCCGACCTCGGCTATGCCGCCTATTTCCTGACCGTGCACGATATCGTCGGCTTCGCCCGCAGCCGGGGCATCCTGTGCCAGGGGCGCGGCTCGGCGGCGAATTCCATCATCTGCTGGGCGCTTCGCATCACCGATGTCTCGCCCGACATGATCGGCATGGTGTTCGAGCGTTTCGTCTCGCGCCACCGGGGCGAGCCGCCCGACATCGACGTCGATTTCGAACACGAGCGGCGCGAAGAGGTGATCCAGTGGATCTACGACAAATACGGCCGCCACCGCGCCGGGCTTTGCGCCACGGTGATCCATTTCCGCGCCCGCGCCGCGATCCGCGAGGTGGGCAAGGTCATGGGGCTGAGCGCGGATGTGACCGCCAGCCTCTCGGGCCAGATCTGGGGGGTGTCGAACGGCGGCCCCGATCCCGCGCGGCTGCGCGAGCTTGGCCTGAACCCCGAGGACCATCGCCTTGCCCTGACCATCCACCTGATCGGCGAGATCGTCGGCTTTCCCCGCCATCTGTCCCAGCATGTCGGCGGCTTCGTCATCACCCGGGGCCGGCTGGACGAATTGTGCCCGATCGGCAATGCCGCGATGGAGGGACGCAGTTGCATCGAATGGGACAAGGACGACATCGACGCGCTGAGGATCCTCAAGGTCGATGTGCTGGCGCTCGGCATGCTGACCTGCATCCGCAAGGCCTTCGACCTGCTCGACGAACATGAGGGCATCCGCCACAGCATCGCCTCGGTCCCGCAGGGGGATTTGCGCACCTATGACATGCTGTGCCGCGCCGATGCGCTTGGGGTGTTCCAGGTCGAGAGCCGGGCGCAGATGAACTTCCTGCCCCGGATGCGGCCGCGCATCTTCTACGATCTGGTGATCGAGGTCGCCATCGTCCGTCCCGGCCCGATCCAGGGCGGCATGGTGAAACCCTATATCCGCCGCCGCATGGGGCTTGAGGCGCCCGAACCCTTCGGCCCGGCGCTGGAGGCCGTCACCGCGAAAACCCTGGGTGTGCCACTGTTTCAGGAACAGGCCCTGCGCATCGCCCAGATCGGCGCGGGCTATACGGCGGAAGAGGCCGACCAACTGCGCCGCTCGCTGGCCTCGTTCCGGCGCATGGGCACCATCGGCCAGCACAAGCGCAAGTTCATCGCCGGAATGCTGGCGAACGGCTATGAGCCCGAGGTCGCCGAACGCTGCTTTTCGCAGATCGAGGGCTTTGCCGATTACGGTTTCCCCGAAAGCCATGCGGCGGCCTTCGCCATGCTGACCTATGTCTCGTCCTGGCTGAAATGCCACCATCCGGCGATCTTCGCCTGCGCGCTTCTGAACAGCCAGCCGATGGGCTTCTACGCCCCGGCCCAACTGGTGCGCGACGCCCGCGAGCATGGGGTCGAGATCCGCCCGGTCTGCGTCAACCACAGCGCCTGGGACAACCGGCTGGAGCGGCGCGCCGACGGGCGGCTGGCCCTGCGGCTGGGGTTCCGCCAGATCAAGGGCTTCGCCGAGGCCGAAGCCATGCGGATCGCGGATGCGCGCGGCAACGGCTATCACGACCCCGAGACGCTCTGGCTGCGCACAGGCCTTGCGCCCGCGGTGCTGGAGCGGCTGGCCGAGGCCGATGCCTTCGCGGGCCTCGGCCTGACGCGGCGCGATGCGCTTTGGGCGGTGCGGGCGATCCGCGCCCCCGCGCCGCTGCCGCTTTTCGCCGACCCGCTGGACGGCGAGGGGCTGAACGAGCCCGACACCCCCCTGCCCGCCATGGATCTGGGCGAGGAGGTGGTCGAGGATTACATCGCCCTGCGGCTAAGCCTGCGCGCCCATCCAATGGAACTGTTGCGTCCCGCCCTGCCGGGGCTGACCCCGAATGCCGATCTGGCCCGGACCGGGCTGCGCCATCTGTCGGTCTGCGGCCTGGTGATCACCCGCCAGCGCCCCGGCACCGCCTCGGGCGTGATCTTCCTGACGCTGGAGGATGAGACCGGCGTGGCCAATATCGTGGTCTGGCCCAAGGTGAACCAGCGTTTCCGCCGCGCCGTCATGGGGGGCAGGCTTCTGCGCGTGACCGGGCGGCTGCAGCGCGAGGGGATCGTCACCCATCTGATCGCGGCGCGGATCGAGGATCTTTCGCATCGCCTGACCGATCTGGGCCATCCGCTCGACGGCGCCGTCGGCCTGACCCAGCCCCAGGCCGACAACGCGCCAAGGGCCGGACGCGCGCGGGTCGCCCCCCGGGCGCGCCATCCGCGCGAACAGGCCAAAAGGCTGTTTCCCAGCCGCGACTTTCACTGAAAGCCCCGGTTCCGGCCCGTTCTTCAAGTCCGGGTTTCAGACCGGGATATTGTCGATCAGCCGCACGCCCTCGATCCAGGCGGCGGCCAGCATCCGGCGCGGGCGACCCGGATCCTCCGAGGTCAGAAGCGTCTCGGCATCGCGCAATTCGATATATTCCACCCGCTCGAACCCCGCCCGCAGCACCGCCGCGCCCGCATCGCGGATCGCCTGCCGCTCGGGCTGGCCCGCGCGGATCTCTTCGGCGGCGGCGGTCATCGCGGCATGCAGCCGGGGCGCATTCGCGCGCGCCGGGGCCGAAAGGCGGCGATTGCGCGAGGACATCGCCAACCCGTCCGCTTCGCGCACGGTCTCGCATCCGACGACGGCCACCGGCAGGTTCAGGTCGCGCGCAAGGCGGCTGACCACCTGCAATTGCTGCCAGTCCTTCTGGCCGAAATAGGCGCGATGGGCCTCGGTCATGCCGAAAAGCTTGGTCACCACCGTCGCCACGCCGTCGAAATGGCCGGGCCGCATCTGGCCCTCCAGCGGTTCCGAGACACCGCCCACCGACACCCGGGTCACGAAGCCTTCGGGGTAGATCTCGTCGACCGATGGCGCGAAGACCACATCCACAGGCACGCCGGACAGAAGCGCGGCATCGGCCTCAAGCGTGCGGGGATATTTCTGCAGGTCGTCGGGATTGTTGAACTGCGTCGGATTGACAAAGATCGTCGTGATCACCCGGTCGCATTCGCGCCGCGCGCGGCGGGCCAGCGACAGGTGCCCCTCATGCAGGGCGCCCATGGTGGGGACGACGCCCACCATCTCGCCCGCCGCGCGCCAGGCGCGGACGCGGCTGCGCAATTCGGCAGCCGCATGGATGATCTCGGTCATTTGGGGTCTTTCGCGGCGGATTTGGCAGGCAGGATATCGGCAAAGGCATGTTCGGGCGCGGGGAAGCGGCGCGCGCGCACATCGGCGGCATAGGCGGCGATGGCATCGTCCGCGGTCTTGCCCAGTTCGGCATAGCGTTTGACGAATTTCGGACGGAAATCGGTGAAAAGCCCCAGCATGTCGTCGACGACCAGCACCTGCCCGTCGCAGCCCACGCCCGCGCCGATGCCGATGGTCGGGATCGAGAGCGTGCGGCTGACGCGGGCGGCCAGCCCCTCGGGCACCTTCTCCAGAACGACCGAGAAGGCCCCGGCGGCCTCGACCGCAAGGGCATCCTCCATCAGCACCTCGGCCTCGGCGCCGCGCCCGACGACCTTGTAGCCGCCCAGCGTGTTGACCGCCTGAGGCGTCAGTCCGATATGCGCCATCACCGGCACACCGCGCGCGGTCAGGAAGGCGATGGTCGGCGCCATATGGGTGCCGCCCTCCAGCTTGACGGCGGGGGCGCCGGTCTCGGCCATCAGCCGGGCGGCGTTGCGATAGGCCTGTTCGGGGCCTTCCTCATAGGATCCGAAGGGCATGTCGATCACGCACATCGCCTTCGACAGCCCCCGCATCACCGCGCGCCCATGCAGGATCATCATCTCCATCGTCACGCCGATGGTCGAGGGCAGGCCATG
Source organism: Pseudogemmobacter sonorensis (assembly GCF_042762395.1). Classification (NCBI taxonomy): domain Bacteria; kingdom Pseudomonadati; phylum Pseudomonadota; class Alphaproteobacteria; order Rhodobacterales; family Paracoccaceae; genus Pseudogemmobacter; species Pseudogemmobacter sonorensis. The sequence continues at coordinate 19,736 of NZ_JBEFZE010000021.1, read as the reverse complement.
CACGACCATGCCCAGGCTGTCGCCCACAAGCGCCACGTCGCAATGCGGATCGACCAGCCGGGCGACCGGCGTGGTATAGGCGGTCAGGACCACGATCGGATCGCCGCCTTTCCTTGCGCGGATCTCGGGCGGCAGGACGGGTTTGAGGGAAGTGCTGGCGCTCATCGGCTTTCTGGCCTCCGGCTGTTCTCGGATCGCCCGGCATAAGGGCACAGCCGCGCGCGCTGCGCAAGAATGCGGCGCAAGTTTTACCGAAGGCCCCGCCCTGTTCCGGCGGGTTCCCCGCCCGGCTTTCGCTTGACCCCGCGCCCCTAGCGACGGCACTCTCGGCGCCTGCGACGGCCGGTTTCGGCAAGGAGGTTTCCCGTGACCCACCCCCTGATCCTGCGCGTGACCCGCGACGGCATCCCCCCGAGATCGAGCGGCCCGCCCCGGAAAAGCGGCTGGCCGGGGACCCGGTCCACACCAGCTGGAGCATCGAGGAAACCCCGGACGGGATCTTCTGCGGATTGTGGCAGGCGACGCCGGGGAAGTGGAAGGTCGCCTATTCGGAATGGGAATATGTCCTGATCCACGAGGGCCATTCGATCCTGACCGACGCCCAGGGCCGCGAGACCCATCTGAAGGCCGGGGACCGCTTCGTCATCCGCCCGGGTTTCGAAGGCACATGGGAGGTGATCGAGACCACCTTGAAGGATTACGTCATCAAGGTCTGATCCGGGCCGAATGCGGAACGCCGCCCCGGGAAACCAGGGCGGCGTCGGAGCATCGGGGTTTTCAGATCTCGACCACGACCGAAGGCGGGCAATCCTCGGCCGAGATGCGCTGGCGGCGGCACTGGCGCAGACGCTCGCGCTCGGCCTCGGCGGCGGCCCTTTCGACGGCGATCCGTTCGGCTTCGGCCCGCGCCTCGGCCTCGGCGGCCTGGCGGGCCTCGATCTCGGCGCGCTCGACCAGTTCGCGCTCCTTACGGGCGATATTCTCGGGGGTTTCGGGCACGGCGCGCCCCCATGCGTCATCCATATATGGCCCCTCGATGGCGATGCTTTCCTCAAGCGTGCGGACCTTGACCTGCGCGCCGGAGCCCACCCGCTCGTAAAGATCCATCACGTCCTGGTTGAACAGCCGGATACAGCCCGCGCTGGTCGCCCGCCCGATCGAGGCAGGGTCGACGGTGCCATGGATGCGGAACATGGTGTCGCGCCCGCCGCGATAGAGATAAAGCGCGCGCGAGCCCAGCGGATTCTCAAGCCCGCCGGGCAGGCCGCCCGCGAATTCGGCATACATTTCCGGCTGGGTGCGGATCATGTTCGCCGTGGGCGTCCAGCTTGGCCATTCCGCCTTGCGCCCGATATAGCCATTGCCCCGGAAGGAGGTGCCCTCGCGCCCGACGGCGATGGCATAGCGCAGCGCGCGGCCGCCTTCGAGCACCAGGTAAAGCTGGCGGACATAGACATCGACGACGATGGTGCCCGGCGCGTCGCCCGCGGTGTATTCGACCTCGGCGCGGCGGTTTTCCTCACGCAGATACATCGGGTCGATGCCCGGGATCAGGTAGTTGCCGTCCTGTACCGCCTCATACCCCGGGACGGTGACAGCCGGGGGTGCCTCGACCCGGGGCTTGGGGCCGCAGGCGGCCAGCAGGACAAGGGCGGCAAGGGCGCTCAGGCGCGGGAGAAAAAGCGTCACGGTCGGGATCCGTCTTCAGTTGCATTCTGTCAAACAGGCCGGAGAAACCGGCAAGGCGGGCCCAAGCGACAGGGCGCCCTCTCTTGCGGCACCTTGCGCCATGCCGGGGGGAAGGCGTCAAGCCCCCGCATGGCGCAAGGCTGCGGAAAGTCAGGGGATCGTGGTTTCCGGGACGTTTTCGGCGCGGATTTCCACCTGCCGGGCCGGTCGGGGCTTCCTTGCAGCCCGATCGCATCGCGATGCCCGAATCCCGGTCGGATTTTCACAAAACGCGCAGCGCCTTCGCGCAGGCGCCCGGAACGCCCCGGATCACCAGCGGCGCAGGGCCGCCTCGTCGCTCTCGCGTGCCGCGACCCAGGTCGCGCCATCCGGCCCGATCTCTTTCTTCCAGAAGGGCGCGCGGGATTTCAGGTAGTCCATCAGGAATGCCGCCGCCTCGAAAGCCGCCGCGCGATGGGGCGCGGCCGTGGCGACCATCATGATCGTCTCGCCCACCCGCAACCTGCCGTGGCGATGGATCACGAGCGCATCCTCCAGCGACCAGCGCGCCCGGGCCTGGGCCGCGATGGCGGCCAGGGCCTTTTCGGTCATGCCGGGGTAATGTTCGATCTCCATCGCGACAAGGCGCCCGCCCTCGCCGCGCACGAGGCCCGAGAAGCTGACCACCGCCCCGGCCGCATGCAGCCCGGCCGAAAAGTCCGAAAGCGCGGCCCCGGCGTCGAAGGGCTCTGGCTGAAGGATGACGCGCATCCCGGCCTCAGCCGCCGGTCATCGGCGGAAAGAAGGCGACCTCACGCACCCCCGCCAGCGGAGAGGAGAATTCGGCCATCTCCTGGTCCAGCGCCACCCGCAGGCTGGCTCGGTCCTGAAAGGCCAGGGCGTAGCCCTCGCCCCTCGCGATCAGTTCCTCGACCAGACCGGCGACGGTGGCGGCCCCGGTCTCGACCCTCTCGCGCGGCAGGCCCACCCTTTCGCGCAGCCAGGCGAAATACAGCACCTCGATCATGCGTCGTCCCGCAGATAGGGCCGCGACTTCGTGTAATATTCCCATCCGGTCAGGGCCGTCAGCACCGCCGCGATCCAGATCAGCACCAGCCCGACCAGATTGGCGAAAGAGGCGCAATCGCGCGAACCGCAGGCGCGGATCGGATCGGCCTCGCCAAGCGCCACCGCCTCGGCATATTCGTCGGCGGTCATGCCATGGACCGCCAGCCCGTTCACATATTCCAGCCCGGTGCCCAGAAACAGCGCGGCAATCGCCACCATCTGCGCCGTGGTCTTCCATTTCGCCAGCTTGGTGACCTTCAGAAGCCCCGCCTTCGCCCCCATGAATTCGCGTAGGCCCGAGACGAAGACCTCGCGAAACAGGATGATCGTCGCGGGCAGGATCAGCCAGGGGTTCATCCCGTTGTAGCCGGTGATGACCATGATCGCGATCACCACCATGGCCTTGTCGGCGATCGGGTCCAGCATGGCGCCGAATTTCGATTCCTGCTTCCACAGCCGGGCCAGATAGCCATCGAAGTAATCGGTGATCGCCGCCCCCACGAACAGCGCAAGCGCCAGCCAGTCGGCCCAGGGGCGCTGGAAATAAAGGAACATCACCGCAACCCCGGGGGCCGCGAAGAGCCGAAGAACCGTCAGGATATTCGGGATCGTCCAACGCATGGGCGATTGGTAGCCGATGCGCGCGGGCGGCGAAAGGGAAAACACCCGTGCAGCCCCCGCGCCCGGACGACCTCCGGCCCCGTGGCCCGGATCAGGGATGGCCCAGATGCTCGACCAGGATCATCAGGCCCAGCCCGGCAAGGGCGATCCCGCCCACCCCCTCGGCCCATCGGCCAAAGCGCAACCCGACCAGCCCGCCCGCCAGGACGCCCGCCGTGCTCATCATCATGGTCGCAAGACCGATCGCCAGCGAGACGACGATGATGTTGATCTCGAAAAACGCCAGCGAGACCCCCACCGCCATCGCGTCGATCGAAGTGCCGAATGCGGTGGCGATCAGGGCCCAGCCGGTGGCCCTGGGGCGCATGCCGTCTTCGTCCACGGGCGGGTTCAGCGCCTGAAGCACCATCCGCCCGCCCACGCCGACCAGAAGCGCGAAGGCGATCCAGTGGTCGAAGATCTGGACATAGACGCTGGCGGCGGTGCCCAGCAGCCAGCCGATCAGCGGCGTCAGCATCTCGATGGCGCCGAAGACGAAGCCGGTGCGCATCGCGAAGCCGAAGCCCGGGCGCCTGCGCCCCACCCCCTGCCCCAAGGCGGCGATGAAGGCGTCCACCGACATGGAAATGGCCAGAACGCCGATTGCGACGGGCGACATTGCGGATCCTCCGGGGCTGACCTGGCGCAGGACGGACCCCGCCCGCAGGGTCCGTCCTCCACGGTCTTGCAAGGCCCCGAAGGCCGACGCGCCACGCGGAGTACCTCCGCGAGGATGTTGACGCGCTTCCGCCCGGATGGGTCCGGCGGCTGCTACTCCCCGATGGCGGCCTTCATAAGCGAGCTTTCCGCCAGATCAAGCCAAATTTATAAAAATATCTTATGAAATCAATGTGTTGAAACTGATACGCATTTGCAGGACCGGCGACGCAGGACCGGCCCGGGCCGCTCAGTCGCGGTGGAAAAAGTTGTAGACCGTCTCGGCCATGGCCTCGGAAATGCCGTCCACCGCCATCAGATCCGGCAGCGCCGCCCGGCTGACCGCCTTGGCCGATCCGAAATGCGACAGCAGGGCGCGCTTGCGCGCGGCCCCCACGCCGGGGATCTCGTCAAGCGGCGTGGCGCCCACGGTCTTCGCCCGTTTCGCCCGATGCGCGCCATTGGCCCAGCGGTGCGCCTCGTCGCGCAGGCGCTGGATGAAATACAGCACCGGGTCGTTGCGTTGCAGGGCCATGGGGCGCTGGCCGATGCGGTGGAACTCTTCCTTGCCCGCGTCGCGGTCGATCCCTTTGGCGACGCCGACCATGGCGATGTCCTCGATCCCCAGATCGGCCATGATCCCGGCCACGGCCGAGACCTGGCCCGCCCCGCCGTCGATCAGCAGAAGGTCGGGCCAACTGTCCGAGCGGCGGTCGGGATCCTCGGCGACCAGGCGCTCGAACCGGCGGGTCAGCATCTCGCGCATCATGCCGAAATCGTCGCCGGGGGCGCCCGCCTCGCCCTTGATGTTGAACTTGCGATACTGGCTTTTGATGAAACCCTCGGGCCCGGCCACGATCATGCCGCCCACCGGATGGGCGCCCTGGATGTGCGCATTGTCGTAGACTTCAATCCGGCGCGGCGGGCCGTCGAGGTCGAAGGCATCGGCCAGCCCCTGCAACAGCCGGTTCTGCGTCGCGCTTTCCGACATCCGCCGCGCAAGGCTTTCACGGGCGTTGCGGCTGGCATTCTCGACCAGCTCGGCCTTTTCGCCCCTTTGCGGAACGGCGATCTCGACCCTGCGGCCCGCGCGGGCCGACAGCGCCTCGGCCACCAGGTCGGGGTTCTCCAGCGGATGCGACAACAGGACCAGCCGGGGCGGCTCCTTGTCGTCGTAGAACTGGGTCAGGAAGGCCTCGAGGATCTCGGGCTCCTCGGCACCCGAGCCGGTGCGGGGATAGAAGTCGCGGTTGCCCCAGCTCTGGTTCGCGCGGACGAAGAAGACCTGCACGCATGCCTGGCCGTGATCGAGGTGGACGGCCACCACATCCGCCTCGGCCACGCCGCGCGGATTGATGCCCTGGGCGCTCTGCACCGCGGTCAGCGCCTTGATCCGGTCGCGCAGGGCGGCAGCGCGCTCGAACTCCATCGCATCCGAGGCCTTCTGCATCTCGCCCGCCAGATCGGCTTGGACGCCGGTGGACTTGCCCGACAGGAAACGCTCGGCATCGTGGACCAGGGCGGCATATTCCGTCTCGTTCACCCGGCCGACGCAGGGCGCGGCGCAGCGCCGGATCTGGAATTGCAGGCAGGGCCGGGTCCGGCTGGCGAAGACCGGATCGGTGCAGTTGCGCAAGAGGAACACCTTCTGCAACTGGTTCAGCGTGCGGTTCACCGCGCCCGCGCTGGCGAAGGGGCCGAAATAGCTGCCCTTTTCCTTGCGCGCGCCGCGATGCTTCTTCAGTGCCGGAAAGGGATGGGCCTTGCCGATCAGGATATAGGGGAAGCTCTTGTCATCCCGCATCAGCACGTTGTAGCGCGGCTTGAGCTGCTTGATCAGGTTCTGTTCCAGCAGCAGCGCCTCGACCTCGGTCCGCGTGGTCAGGAACATCATCGACGCGGTTTCCGAAATCATCCGCTGGATGCGGATCGAATGCCCGCTGGCGCGCGCATAATTCGACACCCGCGCGCGCAGGTTGCGCGCCTTGCCGACGTAAAGCACCTCGGATTGGGCATTCAGCATGCGATAGACGCCGGGGCTGGAATCCAGCATCCGCAGATAGTCGTGTATCAGGTCATGTCCGGTCAGGGGCGGGGTGGTCATCTGCGCATGGCCCGATCAGGAAGAACACGATTCTGGCGCGGTCGGCTGCAATGAACCACGCCCGGGGGCAAGAGGGAAGAAGTCCACGGTTTCTGTGGATAACATTGCGGAGAAACTTTCCCGAGGCCGGATTTTTCCTTGTTTTCCGCACCGCTCCCCGTACCGCCCACTTTTTGGGCATTTCTGCAAACGATTGATTTGTAATGATATATTTTTAACTCATGGGTAATTTCATTGCAAATCAGACGGTTAGGTAACAGCGCCGTGACGCCCTCGGCCAAGGTGGACAACTTTACAGGGATCACTCGACCCCCAGCACATCCGGGGTCTTCCAGCCCAGGTGCTGACCACCGTCGACGGCGATCATCTGCCCGGTAACCGAGGGGCTTTGCAGGAAGAATTGAAGCGCCGCGACCACATCCTCCTCGCCCGCCCCGCGACCCAGGATCGTCGCCGCGCGCTGGCGGGCAAAATGGTCTTCGGTCTGCCGTCCGCCGCGCAGCGTGGGCCCCGGACCGATGGCATTGACCCGGATCGCGGGAGCGAGCCCCTGCGCCGCCGTGCGCGTCAGCGCCCAAAGGCCCATCTTGGCGATGGTGTAGCTGGAAAACTCCGGCGTCGGCTTCCAGACCCGCTGGTCGATCATGTTGACGACCAGCCCCTGCGCAAGCGGCTCACCCGCCTCGTCGAGCAAGGGCGACGGACATTGGCGGGCGAAGCCCTGGATCAGCACATAGGGCGCGCGCAGGTTCGATTCGATATGGCGGTCCCAGCTTTCGCGGGTGGCGGTGTCGATCCGGTCGTATTCGAAGATCGAGGCGTTGTTGACCAGCACCGTCAAGGGCCCGAGCGCCTCGACGGCGCGCGGGATCAGGCCTTCGGTCTCGGCCTCGACCAGCAGGTCGGCCCGCAGCGTGACGGCCCGGCGGCCGAGCGCGCGGATTTCCCGGGCCACCGCCTCGGCCTCGTCGCCCGAGGTGGAATGATGCACCGCCACGTCATGACCCGACCGCGCCAGATGCAGCGCCATCGCCCGGCCAAGCCGCCGCCCGGCCCCGGTGACCAGGGCCGCGCTCATCTCTTGCCGCAGGCGCAGGGGGCCTTGCCGATGCGCGGGCGCCCGCAGGCGGTGCAGGTGGCCTTGCGGCCGGTCAGGCGCGCATCTGGAAAAATCAGCTTGCCGATCATGCCGACCAGCACCATGGCGCAAAGAAAGACGATGACGATCTTCCAGAGCATGTCAGAGCCCGTAGCGCGCCCAAAGCGCGCGCTCCTCAAACGTGGCGAGCGCGGCCTCTCCGGCGGCAAGGCCGAAGCGGCGCAGCAGCCCCTTCTTCTGACCCAGCGGCATCAGCCGGACCTTTTCGCCGTAAAGTTCCTTCATCTTCGGCGCCAGATGCGCCACGCCATCGGCAAGGCCCAGCTCCACCGCGCGGCGGCCCAGCCAGATGTCGGCGTTGAAAAGATCCTCGCCCTCGGCCAGGCGCGTGCCGCGCCGGGCCTTCACCTGGGCGATGAAGGTCTCGTGCAGCGGCGCCAGCAGCGCGCGGATCCGCGCCACATCCTCTTCGCTTTGCGGGCGGAACGGATCGGCGAAGCTTTTCGAGCGCCCGGCGGTATGGACCCGACGCTCGATGCCGTGGCGCTCCATCAGCTCGGCAAAGCCGAAACCGGCCGAAATCACCCCGATCGAGCCGAGGATCGAGCTTTCGTCCACCCAGATCCGGTCCGCCGCCGTTGCCAGCCAATAGCCGCCCGAAGCGGCCACATCCTCGACAAAGGCGTGGACGGGCACGTTCTTCTCGTCCGAAAGCCGCCGGATCCGCGACGCGATCAGCGAACTTTGCGCGGGCGATCCGCCGGGCGAATTGATCACCAGCGCCACCGCCGCGGGCTTGCCGCGCGCAAAGGCCCGCTCGATCACCGGGGCCAGGCCCTGGTCGTTCAGCCCCCTGCCGCCGGGCGCGATGGCGCCCTGAAGGCGGATCACCGGCACGACCGGCGGTTTGGGAAGGAAGGGCAAGGCAATACGCATGGCACAGAGTTAGGCGCCCCGCCGTCTGCGGGCAAGGCCCCTTCCCCGCCGCAGCGCCGGGTTTCACGCTTGCGGGCGGGGGCGGTGCGGGCCACTCTGGCCCGACAGGTGGGAAACCATGATCGACAAGCTGACCATGTTCATCGCGCTCGCCCGTGAGCGCCATTTCGGCCGCGCCGCCGAGGCCTGCGGCATCACCCAGCCCTCGCTGTCGCTTGGCATCCGGCAGTTGGAGGAGCAGCTTGGCGTCCAGCTCGTCCATCGCGGCTCGCGCTTCCAGGGGCTGACGCCCGAGGGCAACCAGGTGCTGGAGCGGGCGCTGCGGATCGTCGGCGACGTGCGCGCCCTGAAGGACGAGATGCGCGCGGCCCATTCCGGCCTGTCGGGGCGGCTGCGGATCGGGGTGATCCCGACCGCCCTGCCGATGGTGGCGGAACTGACGCGCCCCTATCTGGACCGCCACCCGAATGTCTCGGTCTCGATCCTGTCGCGCACCAGCGCCGAGATCCTCGCGGGGATCGAGCGGCTGGAGCTGGAAGCCGGGATCACCTATCTCGACAACGAACCCTTGGGCCGGGTCAGCCAGGTGCCGCTTTACACCGAAAGCTACCGTTTCCTGTGCACGCCGGATGCGGCGCTGGCCGGGCAGGAGCGCGTCACCTGGACCGAGGCGGCGGGCCAGCCGCTGTGCCTTCTGACCGCCGACATGCAGAACCGCCGCATCATCGACCAGCATCTGGCCGGGGCCGCCCGCCTGCCACGGGTTGAGTCGAATTCGACCATCGTCCTTGTCAGCCATGTCGAGACCGGGGCTTGGGCCTCGATCGTGCCCGAGCGGCTGGCGGCGATGTTCTCGGCCGGTGGGCGGCTGGTCTCGATCCCGATGACCGCGCCCGCGACCGGCCATCTCGTCGGCCTGATCGCCCCCCGGCGCGATCCCCAGACCCCGCTGCTGACCGCCCTTGTCGACGCGGCGCAAAGGCTGGCGCGACGCAGAGGATGATAGCCCATGCCTATCCGGTGATGGCCATTTCGAATTGATCGCGCGGCCGGACTGCGGCACCCTTTCCCTTAGCCAGCGAAGGGGAGATCGCCAGCATGTCCGATACAACCGGGATCGCCGACGGTCTCGACGCGATTCTTGCCGCCCATGACGGGGTGGAAGGCGCGCTCTTGCCGATCCTGCATGCGGTCCAGGCCACCTTCGGCCATATCCCCGACGAGGCCCTGCCCCGGATCGCGCGGCACCAGATGATCTCGCGGGCCGAGGTCTGGGGGGTCCTGACCTTCTATCACGATTTCCGCACCCGCCCCGCCGGGCGGCATGTGCTGAAACTGTGCCGGGCGGAAAGCTGCCAGGCCATGGGCGCGGCGGCGCTCGCCGATCATGCCCGCGCCCGGCTTGGCATCGACTGGCACGGCACCACCCCCGATGGGCAGGTGACGCTGGAGCCGGTGTTCTGCCTGGGCCTTTGCGCCTGCGGGCCGGCGGCGATGCTGGACGGTCAGGTGGCGGGGCGGGTCGATCCCGCGCGGCTCGACCGGATGATCGGGGAGCTGGCATGAGGGTCTGGGTCCCACGCGATGCCGCCGCAAGGGCGCTTGGCGCCGAGGCGGTCGTGGCCGCACTGCAGGCCGAGGCGGCGCGGCGCGGCCTGACGGTCGAAATCCTGCGCAACGGCAGCCGCGGCATGGTCTGGCTGGAGCCGCTGGTCGAGGTCGAGACCCCGCGGGGCCGCCAGGCCTTCGGGCCGATGACGCCCGAGACGGTGACCCAGGTCTTCGACGGTGGCCCGCTCGGCCTCGGCCCGACCGAGGACCTGCCATGGATGCGGGCGCAGACCCGGCTGACCTTCGCCCGCTGCGGCGTGATCGAGCCGCTTTCCATGGCGCAGTATCGCGCCCATGGCGGGCTTGAAGGGCTGGCCCGCGCCTTGACGCTTGCCGAAGAGGCCGGAGGGGGCATCGTCGAGGAAATCGCCGCCTCGGGCCTGCGCGGGCGGGGCGGCGCGGGCTTTCCCACCGGCATCAAATGGAAAACCGTCCGCGATGCGCCCGGCCCGCGCAAATATATCGTCGCCAATGCCGACGAAGGCGACAGCGGCACCTTCGCCGACCGCATGCTGATCGAGGGCGATCCCTTCTCGCTGATCGAGGGGATGGTCATCGCGGGGCTTGGCGTGGGGGCCCGGAAGGGTTTCGTCTATTCGCGCTCGGAATATCCCGATGCGAACCGGACCATGGCCCGGGCCATCGCCATCGCCCGGGCCGAGGGGGTGCTGGGCCCCTCGATCCTCGGCTCGGGCCAGGCATTCGATCTGGAGCTGAGGATCGGCGCCGGCGCCTATGTCTGCGGCGAGGAGACCGCGCTTCTCAACAGCCTTGAGGGCAGGCGCGGCACCGTCCGCGCCAAGCCGCCCCTGCCCGCGCTTGCGGGGTTCATGGGACGGCCGACGGTGGTGAACAACGTGATCTCGCTGGCGACGGTGCCCGCGATCCTGCGCCACGGCGCGGCGCATTACGCCGGTTTCGGCATCGGACGCTCACGCGGGACGATCCCGTTGCAGATCGCCGGAAATGTCCGGCGCGGCGGGCTGTTCGAGGCGGGCTTCGGCCTGACGCTTGGCCAGATCGTGCACGAGATCGGCGGCGGCACCGCCTCGGGCCGGGCGGTGAAGGCGGTGCAGGTGGGCGGCCCGCTCGGGGCCTATCTGTCGCCCGATCAATTCGACATCCCCTTCGGATATGAGGAATACGCGGGCCAGGATGCGCTGATCGGCCATGCCGGGATGACGGTGTTCGACGACACCGCCGACATGGCCGGGCTGGCGCGCTTCGCGATGGAATTCTGCGCCATCGAATCCTGCGGCAAATGCACCCCCTGTCGTATCGGCGCCCGCCGCGGGGTCGAGACCATCGACCGCATCGCGCGCGGCGACGACGGCGCCGTCGCGCTGCTGGAGGACCTTTGCGCCACGATGAAGGCGGGATCGCTTTGCGCGCTTGGCGGGTTCACGCCCTATCCGGTGCTGTCGGCCCTGCGCCATTTCCCCGATGATTTTGCGCCCCCAGCCCGCGAGGCCGCCGAATGAAAGATTTCATCCTTCCGCCCCTGCCCGGCCAGGATCGCGACATGGGCACGCCCGCCGCGCGCTCCAGCACCATGGTCACGCTGGAGATCGACGGATTCGAGGTCACCGTGCCCGAGGGCAGCTCGATCATGCGCGCGGCGGCCGAGGCGGGGATCGGCGTGCCGAAGCTTTGCGCCACCGACAGTCTTGAGGCCTTCGGTTCCTGCCGTCTCTGCCTTGTCGAGATCGAGGGCCGGACCGGCACGCCCGCCTCCTGCACCACGCCGGTCGCCCCCGGGCTGCGGGTCCGCACCCAGACCGAGCGGCTGAAGCGGTTGCGGCGCGGCGTGATGGAGCTTTACGTCTCGGACCATCCGCTCGACTGCCTGACCTGCGGCGCCAATGGCGATTGCGAATTGCAGGACATGGCCGGGGCGGTCGGGCTGCGCGATGTCCGCTATCAGCCCGAGGCCACGCATTTCCGCCCCCGCGATGCCGGGGGCCAGGCCAACCCGGACTGGCGCCCCAGGGACGACAGCAATCCCTATTTCAGCTACGACCCGTCGAAATGCATCCTGTGCAACCGCTGTGTCCGCGCCTGCGAGGAGGTGCAGGGCACATTCGCCCTGACGGTCGAGGGCCGGGGCTTCGACGGCCGCATCCACGCGGGCGCCGGCGGGGACGATTTCCTCGGTTCGGATTGCGTCTCCTGCGGGGCCTGCGTGCAGGCCTGCCCCACCGCCACGCTGATCGAGAAATCGGTGCTCGAAATCGGCACGCCCGAGCGCGCCGTCCTGACCACCTGCGCCTATTGCGGCGTGGGCTGCCAGTTCAGGGCCGAGATGCGCGGCGACGAGTTGGTGCGGATGGTGCCCTGGAAACATGGCAAGGCCAACCGGGGCCATTCCTGCGTCAAGGGCCGGTTCGCCTATGGCTATGCCAGCCACCGCGACCGCATCCTCAAGCCGATGATCCGCGAGAGCATCGCCGACCCCTGGCAGGAGGTGTCCTGGTCCGAGGCGATGGCATTCGCCGCCCGCCGCATGGCCGCGATCCAGGCCCGGCACGGGCGGCGATCGGTGGGGGTGATCACATCTTCGCGCTGCACCAACGAAGAGACCTGGCTGGTGCAGAAGCTCGCCCGTGCGGTATTCCTGAACAACAACACCGACACCTGCGCCCGCGTCTGCCATTCGCCCACCGGCTATGGGCTGGGCCAGACCTATGGCACCAGCGCGGGCACGCAGGATTTCGATTCGGTCGAGGATTGCGACGTGGCGCTGGTGATCGGCGCCAACCCGCATTCCGGCCATCCGGTCTTCGCCTCGCGGCTGAAAAAGCGCCTGCGGCAGGGCGCGAAGCTGATCCTGATCGACCCGCGCCGCACCGAAATGGCCGAGGGCCCGCATTTCCGCGCCGCCCATCACCTTGCGCTGACGCCGGGGACCAATGTCGCGGTGATCACGGCGCTGGCCCATGTGATCGTCACCGAGGGCCTGCTGGACGAAGAGTTCATCCGCGCCCGCTGCGATATGGACAGCTTCGCCGATTACCTCGACTTCATCCGCGATCCCCGCCACGCCCCCGAGGCGGTCGCGCTGCTGACCGGCGTGCCCGCGGCCGAATTGCGCGCCGCCGCCCGGCTTTACGCCACCGGCGGCAATGGCGCGATCTATTACGGCCTGGGCGTGACCGAGCACAGCCAGGGCTCTACCACCGTGATCGCCATCGCCAATCTGGCGATGCTGACCGGCAATATCGGCCGCCCCGGCACCGGCGTCAGCCCGTTGCGCGGGCAGAACAACGTGCAGGGCTCGTGCGATATGGGCTCCTTCCCGCATGAGCTGCCGGGCTACCGCCATGTCAAGGGCGCCGAGGTGCGCGAGGTGTTCGAGACGCTCTGGGGCGTCACCATCGACCCCGAGCCGGGATTGCGCATCCCCAACATGCTCGACGCCGCCGTCGAGGGAGGGTTCCGGGGCCTTTACTGCCAGGGCGAGGACATCCTGCAATCCGACCCCGACACCCGCCATGTCTCGGCGGCGCTCGCGGCGATGGATTGCGTGATCGTCCACGATCTCTTCCTCAACGAGACCGCGAATTACGCCCATGTCTTCCTGCCGGGATCGAGCTTTCTGGAAAAGGACGGCACCTTCACCAATGCCGAGCGCCGCATCAACCGGGTGCGCCGGGTGATGGCCCCCCGGCAGGGCCATGCCGATTGGGAGATCACCCAGATGCTGGCCCGCGCCATCCTGCGCGAAACCGGGCGCGAGGAGAGGGGCTGGACTTACACCCATCCCTCGCAGATCATGGACGAGATCGCCATGACCACGCCCTCCTTCGCGGGCGTCAGCTATGAACGGCTCGACCGGCTCGGCTCGGTGCAATGGCCCTGCAACGACAAGGCACCCGAGGGCACGCCGATGATGCATGTTGACGGTTTCGTGCGCGGCAAGGGGCGGTTCATCCGCACCGCCTATGTCGCCACCGACGAACGGACCGGCCCGCGCTTTCCGCTGCTTCTGACCACCGGGCGGATCCTCTCGCAATATAACGTCGGCGCCCAGACCCGGCGCACCGCGAATGTGGCCTGGCATGCCGAGGATGTGCTTGAGATCCACCCCCATGACGCCGAGGCGCGCGGCATCCGCCAGGGCGACATGGTGCGGCTGGCCTCACGCGCGGGCGAGACCAGCCTCAGCGCCGAAATCACCGAGAAAGTCAGCCCCGGCGTGGTCTATACCACCTTCCACCACCCGCGGACCCAGGCCAATGTCATCACCACGGATTACTCGGACTGGGCGACCAACTGCCCCGAATACAAGGTGACCGCGGTCGAGGTCCGGCTTTCCAACGGGCCGAGCCGCTGGCAGGAGGAATACGACATGCAATCCGCGCGCGCGCGGCGCATCCTTCCGGCGGCGGAATGACGGTGCAGGGCGCAAGGCCGCTGCCCCGGCTGGTGTTCGGCGGGCCGGGGGCGCCCGAACAGGGGGCCCGCCTGCTGCCCGAGGAATGCGCCGTCGCCTTGTCCTTCAACGGCTCCACCCAGGCTGTGATGATGGCGACGCCTGCTGATCTTGAGGATTTCGCCTATGGTTTCGCGCTGACCGAAGGGCTGGCCCGGCCCGACGAGATCCTTGAAGTCAATGTCGAGCGCGGCACCCAGGGGATCGACGTGCAAAGCTGGCTGGTGCCCGAGGCCGAGGCGCGCCTCGCCGCCCGCCGCCGCACCATGGCCGGGCCGGTGGGCTGCGGGCTTTGCGGCATCGATTCCATCCGCGAGGCGCTGCGCGAACGCGCCCCGGTGTCCGAGACCGGCTTTCGCATCACCCCCGACGAGGTCGGCGCCGCCATCGCCGCCCTGCCCGCCCGGCAGCCGCTGCACGACCTGACCCGCGCCGCCCATTGCGCCGGATACTGGACCGGCGGCGCCCTGCTGGCCACGCGAGAGGATGTCGGGCGGCACAATGCGCTCGACAAGCTGGCCGGGCATCTGGTTCGCCATCCGCATGGGCCGGGCGCGGTGCTGCTGACCTCGCGCGTGTCGATCGACATGGTGCAGAAGGTGGCCGCCATCGGCGCGCCGGTGCTGATCGCGGTTTCGGCCCCCACCGCCGATGCGGTCGCCCTGGCGGACCGGCTGGGGATCACGCTGATCGCGCTGGCGCGCGGCGCGCGGTTCGAGCTTTTCACCCATTCCGACCGGCTTCTTGCCGGATCCGTCGCGGGGGCCCGCTGATGTCGCGCGAAAAGATCATCCGCATGGCGAACCAGATCGCGCTTTTCATGGAAACGAAGCCGCATGACGAGGGCGTGGCCGGACTCGCCGCCCATATCAACGACTTCTGGGAACCGGGGATGCGCGCCCGGCTGCTTGAGCTGCTGGATGGCGAAGCGGACGGCCTGCGCCCGATGGTGGTCGAATCCGCGCCGCAGATCCGCCGCCCGCCGGGCTGAAGGATCCGCCGGGCTTAGAGTTCCGCTGCGCCGCCCGCGCTTTGGCGGACATGGCTCCAGCGCCCGGGATCGACCTGCCGCGCCAGCCGCAGATAGCTGAAAAGGCCGGTGAAAAGCCCCAGGGCGGACAGAAGCATCGCGACCGTCACCTCTGCGCCCCCTTCCGTCAGCGCGAGATAGCCGAACACCCAGAAACCCGACCAGCCGATCACGCAAAGCACCGCGAGCAGTTTCATCATCCCCTCCCTGTCCGGTTCCGCTCGGTCCGCTTGCGCAGCCATGGGCCGACCGTTCTCTCCGAGAGGGCAGTCTAACGCAAAAACCGGGGTTGTCGCGACAATTCGTCGCGGCACTGCGGCATCAAAGCCAGCAGGCGGTCAGGATATGGCCCTCGACCCGGCGCCAGCGCCCGGTGATGGCCGCGCCCGGGGCGAAGCTGCAGATGCGCTGCACGAAGCGCAGCGAAAGCCGGTCGCACCGGACCGAAAGCGCCAGCACCTCGAAGCCGAACACCTGCCGGGTCAGGGGATATTGCGCCTTGTAGGCGGCCTCCTTGGCGCTGAAGACCAGCCGCGCGGCACGACCGGGATCGGGGCGCGACAGGGCCCATTCCCGCTCGGACGGCGACAGGATCGCCTCCCACAGATCGGGGGGAAGTGCCGCATCCTCTTCCAGGTCAAGCCCGATCCCGCCGCCCGAGGCCGGTCGAACGGCGGCGAGGCAGGCCCGGGCGCTGTGGGTGATCGTGCCCTCGACCCCCTTCGGCCAGACCGGGGCGCGGTCGGGGCCATGGGGGATCGCGGCGGCGGCAAGGCCCAGTTCCGCCATCGCCGCCCGCGCCGCCTGTCGCCCGGCCGAAAACTCGCGCAGGCGCGGCGGCAGGGCGCCGGACAGCGCCTCGCCCGGGAAGGGAGCCGCCGGTTGCCGCGGATCCCGCGCCGCCACGGTGCAGCCGGGCGGCAGGATCCGCCGCGCCGCCTGCGCGAGCCTGACCAGATCAGGCATCCACGCCGCGCCGCGCCAGCCGCATCGCGCGCCGCCGCGCCATCGCGTCATCCAGCGTTCCGCCGATGGTCGGGGCCGGATCGGCGCGGAACGGCTGCGCCACGGCGGGCGCGGGCGCGGGGGCCCTCGGCCCCTCGATATGCGCGGCCAGCGCCGAAAGCTGCGGGAAACGGAAGATATCGGTGATCGAGACCTTGGCCGAAAGCTTTTCGCGGATCTCGCGATGGGCCTGGACCGCCAGCAGGCTGTGCCCGCCGAGGGCGAAGAAATTGTCCTCGGCCCCCACCCGAGGCACCCCCAGCACATGCTGCCAGATCGCGGCAAGCTGCGCCGCCACGCCCTGTTCGGGCGGCTTGAAGGCCGCCGGGCTGATCGGGGCCGCCGCCTGCGGCGCGGGCAGCGCCTTGCGGTCGACCTTGCGGTTCGGCGTCAGCGGGAAGGCGTCGAGCGCGACGAAATGCGCGGGCAGCATATGTTCGGGCAGTTCCGCCGCCAAAGCCGCGCGCAAGGCGGGCTCATGCGCGGTGCCGGTGACATAGGCCACCAGCCGCAGGTCGCCGGGGCTGTCCTCGCGCGCCATCACCACGGCCTGGCGCACGCCGGGCTGCGCCTCCAGCACCGATTCGATCTCGCCCAGTTCGATCCGGTAGCCGCGCAGCTTCACCTGATGGTCGGTGCGGCCGATGAAATCCACCTTGCCGTCGGGACGGCGCCTGACCAGATCGCTGGTGCGATACATCCGCCCGGGATGGAACGGATTCGGCTTGAACCGTTCCTCGGTCAGGTCGGGGCGCTGCCAGTAGCCGCGCGTCACGCCCTCGCCGCCGATCCACAACTCGCCCTCGACGCCCGGGGGCACCGGGGCCATGGCCTCGTCGAGGACGTAAAGCTGCTGGTTCGCCAGGGCGGTGCCGATGTTCGACACCGGCTCGGTCTCGCCAACCTCCTCCACGCTCGACCAGATGGTGGTTTCGGTGGGACCATACATGTTCAAAAGCCGCGCCACGCCCGCGCGACGCAGATCGGAGACCAGCGCGCCGGGCAGCGCCTCGCCCCCCACCATCATCGTGCCGATCCGGCCAAGGGCCATGCGGCTGTCGTCGTTCATCGCGATCATCCGCGCCATCGAGGGCGTGCATTGCAGATGGGTCACGCCATGGCGGATGATCTGCGCCGCGATCGAGAAATCGTCCTCCTCGACGCCGCCGCCGGAATTGGCGCGGCGCACCACCTCGGCCAGGGGATAGAGCCCCTCCATCACCTTGTCGGGCGCGATGCCGTAGTCGATCAGGCAGGCCACCTCATCCACGCCGATGCGCTTGAGCTGCTCAACCCGCGCCAGCGCATCCTCGACCGTGCCGAACAGGCCCGATTCCTCGAAATAACGCTGGAAGGCGAAATCGAGGATCGCCTCGTTCTCTTCGGCCGAAAGCGTGCGCAGATCGATGTCCATCGGATCAGTGACGCCCTCGGGCTTTTTGAAGGCCGGGAAGGCCCAGGCATATTGCTTCACCAGGCCCACGGCGGCGGCGAGATAGGCCTTCATCGGCCCCTCGGCCACGCGGCGCACCTGGGCGCGGTCGCGCCCGACATAGGTGTGCAGCATCAGGGTGACGGTGAAATCCTGCGGATCATGGCCCGCCGCGCGCAGGGCGGCGTGATAGAGGCCGATCTTCTCGGCCACCTCGGCAATCGACTGGCCCAGAAGATGGGTCAGGACATTCGCGCCCATCTCGCCCGCCTCGCGCCAGGTCTGCGGATTGCCCGCCGTGGTCACCCACAGGGGCAGTTCCCTCGACACCGGGCGCGGCTGGCTGCGAACGGTGAAGGGCGTGCCGTCGGCCTTGGGGAAATCCACCCCCTCGCCACGCCACAACCGGCGGATCTGATCGGCGGCCCGATACATCGCCGCCTTGTTCGCGGGCGGGGTGTTTTCCGGGCGCAGCACGAAATCCTCGGGCTGCCAGCCCGAGGCGATGGCAAGGCCCGCGCGGCCGTTCGTCAGATTGTCGATCACCGCCCATTCCTCGGCCACCCGCACCGGATGGTGCAGCGGCACCACGCAGGATCCGGCCCGGACCGAAAGGTTCTTCGTCACCGCCGCCACGGCGGCGCCGGTCACGCTGGGGTTCGGATAGGGCCCGCCGAAGGCGTGGAAATGCCGCTCGGGCGTCCAGATCGCCTTGAAGCCGTGCTGGTCGGCAAAGCGCGCGCCTTCCAGCAGAAGTTCGTATTTCTTCGGCCCCTGGCCATCGTCGTTGCCCCAGTAGTAGAGCGAGAAATCCATCGGCTGGGCAGAGGCGATCCGCCCCGAGGAAACCAGCGCCCGGTTCTCGTCCGAGGAGATCACCACCTTGAACCCGCGCGCGAGCGTCCAGAACAGCTCCAGCACCGAAATGTCGAAGGAAAGCGAGGTGACGGCCAGCCAGACCCCCGGCTCGGGCCCGATCCGTGCATCCATGCCGGTGAAGAAGTTCTGCACGTTGCGATGTTCGACCATGACCCCCTTCGGCCGCCCGGTGGAGCCCGAAGTATAGATCATATAGGCCACGTCCGAGGGGGCGACGCCGCTTTCGGGGTTGGTCGCGGCCGCATCCGCAAGCCGCCCGTCGGTATCGAGCTCCAGCCGCGCCACGCCCATGGGCAGACGCGCCGAGAGGTCCGATTGCGTCACGATCACCGGGCAGGCCGAATCCTCGGCGAACAGCGCCAGCCGCTCGGCCGGATAGGCCGGGTCCATCGGCACATAGGCCCCGCCCGCCTTCTGGATCGCCAGCGCGCCCGCCACCAGATCAAGGCTGCGGCGGGTGGAGAGGCCCACCAGCGTGCCCGGCCGCACCCCCATCTGGATCAGCACATGGGCGGCACGGTTGGCGCGCGCGTTCAACTGCTGATAGGTCAGCACCTGTCCCTCAAAGGCCAGTGCCGGGGCCTCGGGGGTGCGCGCGACCTGCGCCTCGAAGGCGGTATGGACCATGAGGCTGCGGTCATGCGCCACCTCGGTCCGGTTCCAGCGGTCGATCGCCTCGTCCCGCTCGGCCTCGGTCAGGGCGGGCAGGTCGCGCGCGGGGGCCTGCGGCGAAAGCGCGGCGATCCGCCCGGCGATGAAGCCGATGCGGCGGGCCAACACCTGCGCCGCCTCGGGCGCGAGGCGGGCGGCATCGTAATGCAGCGCCTCGGGGGTCAGGGTGATCGCTGTCCCCGCGACCGGCCCGGCCTCGGACAGGCCGACCTGCGGCACCGCCAACCCCGCCAAGGCGCCGTCGCGCGTCATCAGGTCGAGCGGCCAGCCAGGCGCCGGGCGCGCGAGTTCCGCCGCCACCCGGCCCAGGCTTTCCCCGATGGATCCGGCAAGCGCCGCGCGCAGGGGCTGCCAGGGCGCGACGTAACCGGGAAGCCCCGGCGCCGCACGGGCGAAATCCGCCGCCTCCGCCCCGGTCGCGCGCAGGGCCGCCAGGGCAAGCGCCGGAAGCGGCGCGGCAAGCGGCAGGGCGCGCCAGTCGGG
>NZ_JBEFZE010000020.1:0-77732 GCF_042762395.1 Pseudogemmobacter sonorensis | reverse complement strand
CGGCAGGCTCAAGGATTGGCGGCGGGTTGCGACCCGATACGACAGGTGCCCCATCGTCTTCCTCTCGGCCATCGCGCTCGCCGCAACCGTCCTCTTCTGGCTCTAAAGTTAATGAGTCTGGAGCCTAGTTGTTCAGTCGTGGGCATTCCGTCGCAGCTCATGTTGTTCGGGACTGCTCGGACGGCCATGGTCTCTTGGATCGTGCCGAACGTGATTGTCGCCTTCCGGGTTGCTTGAAGTTCACATCGGCCGCCTTGGTCGGGCTTTGAACCGCCGGGATCGGGTGGTCTCGCTTTACGCGGCGTCGATGCAGCGCTGGCGAATTTCGGCGAAATATCCAAGCAGGGGCGCGTTCGCCTTTTCGACCTCGGCATGACGCGCCAGGAAGGCGGCCATGTGGTCGCGTATCTCTTCCAGAAGCGCGCCCTCGTCGATCCGGGTGAGGCGGTCGGCGCGCAGGACGAAGGTGCCGTCTATCATCACATCCGTGACCGAGGAGCCGTTCTCGCAATAGACCAACTGGCGCACCGCATCCGAGAGCGGCGTGAAGGCCGTTCCCGCTGTCAGGCCGAGGAAGGTCAGGTCGGCCTTCTTCCCGGGGGTGATTGAGCCGGTCTTATCGCCGAGCAGCGCTGCTTTCGCTCCGCCGACCGTTGCCGCGGTCAGCGCCTCGGCGGCGGAGAGCCAGCTTTCGGGCCGGTCGCCGTGCAGGGTCTGGGCCAAGGCCGAGACGCGCATGACGTCGAAGACACGCATCGTGTCGTTGGAGGAAGCGCCATCGGTCCCCAGCCCGACATTCACACCGGCCTCCAGCAACTTGCGCACTGGACACAACCCGGAGCCCAGCTTCAGATTGGCGATGGCGTTGTGCGAGACCGAAACGCTCGCCGCGCCCATCCGGGCGATATCCTCCTCTGTCACCCAGACCGCATGGGCCATGGTGCAGCCGGGCCAGAGGAGCCCCAGCTCATCCATGTATTTCACCAGCGAGCCGCCGAAGGCCCGCGTGCCGGTCACCGCCTGCACCCGCGTTTCCAGAACATGGGTGTGGTAGGGGACGGCATGGGCTTCGGCCATGTCCTTGCAGGCCAGCATCAGATCGGGCGAGCAGCGCTGCGGGCCGGAGGGGGCGAGCATGAAGCGCAAGCGGCCGTCATGGCTGCCGTGCAGGTGGCGGAAGGCCTGATCGCAATACGCGGCGTAGTCACGCGCCGCGAGCAGCGGGAAGTCGAGCTGCGCCTGCACCTCGGGTGGCACCACCTCGCGGCCGAAGGCCATGGTGTCCAGATAGGGCAGGTTCATCAGGCCCGAGGAGACGTTGGCGCGGATACCGATGTCGCCATAGGCCTGGAACACCGTCCCAAGCCGTTCGATGTCATGGTGCGGTGGGTCGAAGAAATCGTCGCTGATCATGGTGACGCCACTGCGGACAGACTCGATGGCGACCAACATCGAGCGCAGGTAGAGCAGGCGCAGGCCCACCGGCTCGGCGGCGAAGAATGGGTAGGCGTAGTTCAGCCAGGTTTCCAGCGCCATGCGTTCGTAGCGGCCGCGAAAGAACATCTCGCTGGAATGCAGATGGGCGTTGACGAGGCCGGGAATGATGAGCTTGCCGCGCGCGTCATGCAGTGTCGCGCTCTCGGGCAAAGGCAGGCTGGGGCCGATCCTTTCGATACGATCACCGGAGATCAGCAGGTCGAGCGGCTGCGGGCGGAAGCCCTCCGCGCCTTCCAGCGTCAGGACCTGCGCACCCTTGATGAGGATCTGTACCATCTAGAGCCTCCCCAATTCGCTCGGTCCCGCATTGCCCTTGCCGCGCACGCGGGCGCTGAGCCAGAGGCCGAGGATCGTGGCGATATAGGGGAGCGAGAGGAGCAGGCTCGACGGTACCCTTTCGCCGAACATCAACTGCGCCCGGATGCCGAGCGCGCCGACGAAGGCGAAGAAAAAGGCGGCGAGCGTGGCGCCCAGGGGATGGCCCGCGCCGAAGATCACGGCGGCAAAGCCCATGAAGCCGCGCCCTGCGGTCATGTTGACGGAAAACATCTGCAGGCTTCCCGCCGCCAGTTCTGCCCCCGCCAGCGCGCAGAACGGCGCGCCGAGGAGAAGCGCCCAGAGCCGCATCAGGCCCGGATTCACCCCGATGGCCCGCGCGGCAAAGGGATGTTCGCCGCAGGCGGCAAGGCGCAGGCCGAAGCGGGTGCGGCAAAGGACCAGCCAGCTTGCCAGCACCAGCACCGGCATGGCGGCGACAAGCACCGACAGGCTGCCGAAGGCGCCGAAGGCCGGGCCGATGCGGGGCAGCCCCGCGGGTGCGTTCACCGCCGCCTCGCTGCCGAAGATCGCGGTCAGGGCCAGCGCCGTGCCGCCAAGGCCAAGGCCGGTGATGCCGAGGCCCGCGATGATCTGGTTGGCCTTCAGCACTTCGACCACAACCCACAGCAGCGCCGACATCAGCGCGCAAAGCAGCACCGCGACCGCCAGGGCCCCCGCCAGCGGCAGGCCCAGCTTCAGCCCGACGATGGTGGCGCAGGCGCCCGTGATCATCAGCCCCTCAAGGCCGAGGTTCCAGATCCCGGCCCGCTGCGCGATGACGCCCGCCAGCGCGACATAGACGATAGGCGTGCCCGAGCGGAGAAAGGCGACGATCAGGTCTTCCATCGGGTTCTCCAGTGCCGGATGGCGGCCCGCGGCCCATCGGTGCGGGCGGTGATGAAAAGCGCGATCGAGGCGTTGATGATCTCGATGGCGGCGGCGGGCAGGCCGGTCATCACCGGCAGGAACAGGGCCGAGGAGGCAAGCGCCCCGAAGAACAGCGCGACGAGGGCGGTCACCAGCACCGAGAGCCCGGCGACCAGGGCGATCAGGATGGCGGTGAAGCCATGAGTGGGCAGGATGCCGCTTGCCAGCCTGCCGTTCGGCCCCAGCAGTTCCACCGCACCTGCAAGGCCCGCCAGCGCGCCCGACAGCACAAAGGCGCCGATGGCGATGCGGTCCACCCGCGCGCCCTGCCATGCGACCATGACCGGGTTGCGCCCGGCAAGGCCGGACAGAAGGCCGAAGGCGGTGCGTCGGGTCAGCCACCAGCCCAGGGCGACAGTCGCCAGCGCCAGCGCGACGATCATCGGCGAGGTGCCGGAGGATTCCGAGATGCGATGCGCGGCCTCGATGGGCCGAGACGATGCCTGTTGGCCGGAACCGGAAGGATCCTTCAGTGGGCCGGAGGTGACATGGACCAGCGCCAGGGCGGCGATGAAATTGCCCATCATGGTGGTGATCACTTCATCCGCCCCGGCGCGCACACGCAAAAGCGCGGGCCAGAGCGCCCAGAGCCCGCCGCCGATGACCCCGGCGATCAGGCAGAGCGGAACGGCAAGCCAGGCGGGGCTGCCGCGCAAGGCCTCGGCGGCGAAGGCGGCGGCGATGGCGCCGATGTAGAACTGCCCCTGCGCGCCGATGTTGAAATAACCGGCGCGGAAGCTGATCACGACGCCCACCGAAGTGATGAGGAGTGGCAGCCCCCAGCGCAGGATATGGTCCGATGCGCCGGGGCGAAAGAAGGCGCCCTCAACCACCCCGCGCAATGTGTCGCCCGCCGACAAGCCGACGGCGGCGAAGATGGCGGCGCAGAGGAAAAGCGCGAGCAGGATGAAGCCGAAGGTCCGCAGGACAGCGGTCAGATGGGTGGTCATGGCATCCTCCCCGTCGCTTCCCCGGTATCGACCATCGCCTGCCCGATGGCACCGATGTCGTAGGGCGGTGCGAAAGCTGCTACCGCGCGGCCCGATGCCATGACGACGATCCGGTCGCAGATGTCGAACAATTCATCGAGGTCCGAGGAGATCAGCAGCACCCCCGCGCCCCGGTCGCGCGCGCCACGCAGAGCTTGCCAGACCCCCGCCGTGGCGCCGATGTCGAGGCCCCGTGTCGGCTGGGCGGCGAGGATCAATCGTGCTGCCGCATCGACCTCGCGCGACAGGATCACCTTCTGGGCGTTGCCGCCGGATAGCGACCCGGCGGGCTGGTCGGCGTTGCTGAAGCGCACGTCCCACAGCGCGAAAGCGGCTTCGGCCGCCCGGCGCAGGGCGCCCGGACGGGCCGGGGCCAGAAGCGGGCGGCCGACCATCTCGCCCGCCGCCCAGTTCTCCCACAGGCTGCTGGTCAGGCTGAGGCCCTCGACATTGCGCTCGAACGGGATGATGCGCAGCCCGACCTTGCGCCTTGCGGCCAGGCCCTCGTGGCGCAAGGGGCTGCCGGAAAGGGTCATGGTCCCCGCGGTCAGCGGCTCCAGTCCGGCGATGGCGGCGATCAGGTCGCGCTGACCGTTGCCCTCGACCCCGGCGATGCCGACGATCTCGGCTTCGCCCACCTCCAGCGCCACATCGGCCAACCCGTGGCCCGAGGGGCCGGGGGCGACGGACACGCCTTGCAGGATCAGCGCCCGGGGGCGTTGCGGCTCTGGCGCATGGGGCTGATGGTCTGCCGTGTTGGCGCCGGTCAGCGCGGCCCGGTCGGTGGCGTCGAGCTTCGTCGCCGCCTCGCCGATGATCAGCCCCGACAGCGCCTCGGCCGCCAGCCCCTCGGTGGGCATTGGCCCGGCGACCAGCCGCCCCCCGCGCAGCACGGTGACGGTATCGGCGATGGCCAGCACCTCGCGGATCTTGTGCAGGACCAGGAATACCGTCACGCCGCGCGCCCTGAGGCTGCGGACGCGGGAGAACAGACGCTCGATCCCCTCGGGCGACAGCACCGCCGTCGGCTCGTCCAGGATCAGGACGCGGGCGTCCGACACCATCGCGCGGGCGATTTCGGCCGCTTGCTGGGCTTCGACCGGCAGATCGCGAATGCGGGCGCGGGCGGAAAGGTCGATGCCGATCCGGTCGAGCCAGCCCTGCCAATGCGCTTCGATGGCCCGGCGGGTGTAGAGGCCTCGGCGCGGGCCGACGAATTGCAGCACCTCGGCTATGGTGAAGGATGGGGGCAGGGCGAAGCTTTGATGCACCAGCTCCACCCCCGCCATGCGGGCGGCCAGCACGCCGCCTGCCGCGAGCGGGGCGCCCAGCACCGAGATGTCGCCCCCGGCCGGGGCGACCAACCCGGCTGCGGCGCGGGCGAAGGTGGTCTTGCCCGCGCCGTTCTGGCCGACGATGGCATGGATCAGCCCGGTCTCGAAGCGGGCGGAGACGTTGTCGAGCGCGGTGAAGCTGCCATAGCGGACGGTCAGCCCATGCGCCTCAAGGGCGGGCACCCGCGTGCCCGTCGAGGGGGGTCCAGCCATGCCCGTCAGAGCGCGGTGTTGAACTCGACCGCCAGCGACCCGTCGAGGATCGCTGCGCGGGCCGCGTCCACCTCGGGCATGGCGGCATCGGCCATCGCCACCAGATCGGCGGGGCCTTGCACGCTGAACTCGGGGTTGCGGATGAAGTCGATGACCCCTGTGCCAAGGCCGGTCGGCACATGGCCCGCCGCCCAATCCGCCGTGATCGCCCGCCGCGCTTCGTTGTAAAGCGAGGCGCCGAAGTCGAGCCCAACGATGGAGATCAGGTTCTTCGGCGCCAGGGTGAACTGCGCGGGATCGAGGCAGGAGACCAGCCGACCCTCGCCCTCCTGTGCGGCGGCGATGATGCCGAAATCGGTCGCCGCGGCGTCGGTCTGGATGAAGTCGATCCCGTCAGAGAACATCTGCGTGGCGATCTCCTGCCCCTTGGCCGGATCCTGGAAGCTGCCCGCGAAGGCGGCGGTCGCGGTGATCGCCGGGTTGACCGACAGGGCACCCGCCTTGAAGGCGTTGAAATCGGCGTTGATCGGGGGGATGGAAATGCCGCCGATAAAGCCGAGCTTCCCCGAGCGCGACATCCGGGTCGCGAAGATCCCCGCGAGGTAGCAGCCGAGGTAATAGTCGTAGGAGACGGTGGTCACGTTCGGGATCGCCGGTTCGAAGGGGTCGGCGAAAAGCTGGATGAACTTCGTGCCGGGGAATTTCGGCGCCACAGCCTTGATCGGTTCGGCGACCTCGTTGAAGGTCGAGACCACGATGGCCGCCCCGGCCTCGCTCAAGGTCGTGAAGATGCTCTCGTAGGTCGCCGGGTCCTGGGCATAGACCGCGCGAGCAGTCATGCCCGTCTCGGAGGCGAATTGGTTCAGCTTGGCGATCATCGAATCCACCGGCCCGGCATCGCCTGCGGCCTGGGTGTGGACCAGCGCAATTAGCCCGCCCGCAGCCCGGGCGGCACCGGCGGCGAAAAGGCCCGAGGTCAACAAAAGCCCGCCCGAGGTCTGCAACAGCCTACGGCGGGTGATCGGGGAAGCGGTCATATCGGTTACTCCTCTGTTGTCCTGGGCGGGATTATTGTTGGTGTCGGCGAGCAGGAGGCCGGAGTCATGATCATGACATCCTGCGAGGCGATCGCATCAAGCGCCCAGACCGATGCGATGAAGTCTTTCCAATCCGGATCGGCATACATCGCCGCCCGTCGCGCCTCGCGGTCGGCGAGGCTGTCATAGGCCCAGATCAGCACGATGGTATGGAGGCGCCCGATCTCGGCGACATAGAGCCCGACGAAGCGACCCAGATGGCGCTTCTGGATCGGCAGGCCCTCGGTCTCGTATTTCTCCAGCCAGCCCGGCACCGTGCCGGGACGGAAGGTATAGGTGCGATGCTCGACGATCATGCTTGGGCCTCTTCCAGGATGAAGTCCGATGCGCGTTCGCCGATCATCACGGCGGGTGCATGGGTGTTGCCGCTGGAGATGATCGGCATGACCGAGGCGTCGGCGACGCGCAGGCCCTGGACGCCCCGCACTTTCAGGCGTGCGTCGCAAACCGCCATCGGGTCGCCCTCGGCCCCCATCTTGCAGGTGCCGACCGGGTGGAAGGTGGTCATCGCCGTGGCGCGCAGCCAGCCGGTGAGCGCCGCATCGCTGTCCACCGCCGCGCCCGGGGCAAGCTCGGCGCCCCGGAACGGCGCGAGCGCCGCCTGGCCGACGATCTCGCGCGTCCGGCGAATGGCGGCGATCATCGTGCGGATGTCGAAGTCGTCCGACAGGTAGTTCGGCATGATCCTGGGCGGAAGCGTCGGATCGGCCGAGGCCAGCTCGACGCTGCCCCTGCTGGCCGGGTTCACCGGGCCGACACGCAGGGTGAAACCGTGGTTCGCCTCGACCCGCTGGCGACGGAACGGGTTGGGAAAGTTGAGGTTCGCGGTCTTTTCCAGAGCGGGCATGAAATGCAGTTGCACGTCCGGCGCGGAAAGGCCCGGATGCGTCCGAAGAAAGGCCCCGGCCTCGTAGGGGAAGGTCGTGACGATGCCGGTGCCGAAGATCATCCCCTGCAGCATGGAGAGCGTCAGCCGGTCCACCCGCAGGTCGCGATAAAGCGTGACCGGCTGGGGACATTCCCAACTCATCACGCAATCGACGTGGTCCTGAAGGTTCTGCCCCACACCCGGCAGATCAGCCTGCACCGCGATGCCGTGCTGCGCAAGATGCTTCGCCGGGCCGATGCCCGACAGCATCAGCATCTGCGGCGAGTTCACCGTGCCGCCCGACAGGATCACCTCGCGCGCCGTCCGCACCGTGATCTCGCGGCCGCGCTGGCGGTATCGCAGGCCCGTGACCCGGTTGCCATCGAAGGTCAGGCCGGTGACCAGCGCCCCAGTCTCGATCCTCAGGTTCGCGCGGCCCATGACGGGTTTCAGGAAGGCGGTCGCGGCCGACCAGCGGCGGCCCTTGCGGATGTTGAAATCATAGCGACCGACGCCATCCTGCGCCGCGCCGTTGAAATCGTCGTTCACCGGCAGACCGGCCTCGGCCCCGGCGCGGATGAAGGTGTCGTAGAGGGGATTGGCCCCCTTGGCCCGGCTGACCGCCAGTTCGCCATCGGTCGAGTGGAAGGCGTCGTCGTCGCGGCTTTCGTGCCGTTCCGAGCGGCGGAATGCGGGCAGCACCTCGTCATAGCTCCAGCCCGGCAAGCCAAGCTGCGCCCAGCGGTCGTAATCCTGCCGGTTGCCGCGCACATAGATCATGCCGTTGATGGTCGAGGTGCCGCCCAGCGACTTGCCACGCGGCCAGTAGAGCTTGCGCCCGTTCAACTGCGGCTGCGGTTCGGTGAAGTATTTCCAGTTGTAGATGCCGTAGTGGAAGAGCTTGCCCATCAGCATCGGCAACCGCACCAGCGGGTTGCGGTCGCGGGGGCCGGCTTCCAGCAGCAGCACCCGGTATCTGCCATTGGCCGACAGCCGGTTCGCCAGCACGCAGCCCGCGGAGCCCGCGCCGACAATGATGAAATCATGGGTTTCGGTCATGGTTTTCTTACCAGTTGATCGGGGGGGCGCCCAGCCGGTCCAGATGTATATTGGCGGCGGCAAAAGGATTGGGCAGGGCAAGGAAATCATCGGCAAAGGCCGGGTGCGGGCGGTTCACCACCAGATGTCGGGGCAGGGCGCACAGACCGGCCTCGGCGAACAGCGCCTCCGCCGCGGCGCCGAAGCCGAGGAACACGATCGGCCGGTCGAGCGCCGCGACATGGCGCAACGTGGCGAGGATCAGCGGGCGCCACAGCGGCAGATGGCCCCGGGCCTGATGCGGGTCGATGTCGCGCCGGAACCGCGACAGGGTGAGAGAGGCGTTCAGGAGCAACACGCCTTCGCTTTCGTGCCGGTCCGAAAGCCTGCGATGTTGCTCGACCTTGATCTCGCCGCTCTCGATCCGCGCGAGCAGGCCCGGCCAGTCGGCAAAGCTGCGGGCCAGTTCGGGCCGGTCCAGCCGCGCGGCCAGGACCGATTGCGTATAGGCCCGGACCGAGGCCGAGAACATCCGGTCGAGATCGCGCCATTCACGCGCTGCGCCGATCTCGAAGGCCCGTCCCGTGGCCGAGGTTGGCTCGGGATAGGGATCCTGTCCCAGGATGATGGCCCGCACCTTGCCCGGCTCCACCCCGTCGAAGGCGCGAAGCGCATGGGCCGCGTCCGGCGCGCCGGGGAAGCGCTTTCCCTTGCGGGCGGGGAAGACCGGCTCCCAGGGTTCGAGCGTCAGGCCCGGATCCATGTCCCCAAAGCCGAGGGCGACATCGCCCAGGGGCGTGCGCCAGGGCGGCGGCAGGTCGTCCTGCCAGCGCTCCAGAACCTCGCGCATCGCCTGGGTCAGTTTTTGGGGCATCGGTTTCTCCATGGCGCCAGTCTGTGAAAATCCTGACGATCACGTCAAGTTTTATTTTCGGTAAACCTGACGAGTCCGTCAGTTTTTTGCGCGAGCCTTTGACACCGCAGCATCCCGTGCTAATCAAGGAAAAAACGGGGGCGAAGCGATGAACCGCCAGATCAGGCCGAAGACTTTGAGCGGCAAGGAGGATGCCGAGGGGCGCATCCGCGCCCGGAACGAGCGGCTGATTCTCGACGCCGCCGTCAGCCTGTTCTCGGCCAAGGGCTTCGATGGCACCGCGATTTCGGAAATCGCCGATACCGCGGGCCTGCCGAAGACGAATGTCTACTATTACTTCTCGACCAAGGCCGCGATCTATGAGCGGCTGATCGGCGAGGTGCTGAAGGACTGGGACCAGGCGCTGCGTCGTCTGGATCCCGAACTGCCCCCGCGCGAGGCGCTGTTCGACTACGTCACCGACAAGCTGGAATTCTCGCGCCTGCACGGCGAGAAGTCGCGCTTCTTCGCCGGAGAACTGCTGCGCGGCGGCACCTTCCTGACCCCGCGCCAGAAGCGTCACGTCCAGTCGATCACCCGTGACGCCTGTGCGGTGGTGCAGCGCTGGATCGACGATGGTCGCTGCAACCCCGTCGACCCGCGCCACCTTTTCATCATGCTCTGGTCGACGACGCAGTTCTACGCTGACTTCGCCCCCATGGCAGCAACCACACTGGAGGTTCCGCGCCTGCGCAAGGTGGATTTCACCGAGGCAGCCCAACAGATTATCGCGATGCTGGGGCTATGGAGGGAGGGGCCGGAGGAGGTGCGGGAACAGGCCGGAGCTTCTTGAGCGGGGCTTGTCGAAACGCCGTCGCGTGGGAGGCCCTAGGCTAGCCGCCTGTTTGAGGTTGGAGTCCGGCCTCGATTGAAGGACGGTGCGGGTTCACGCAAGAGCAGATCATTGCGGTGCTGCTGGCGCACGGGGCGCGAGCGCGGGCGATCTTCCGCCGACGTCCATGGCCAAAGTGCGATGTGGCAATTGGCGCAAGAACACCTGGTCCCGCCTCGGCCTTTTGTGAAAAAGCAGGTTCCCAGACGCAGAAGCCGCATGTGCGGGGATTGAAGAGGCGCCGAAAGCGACACGCATTTTTCGCTAGATCGAGCCCGGCAGCGGCAATCTGCGGCATGACCGCTTTGCTGTGGCGGACCCCAGCCGTGGCCTACTGATGCCATCGGGGGAGGACCGCATCATCAGCGCCCATTCTTCGGGAAAACAATCTTTTGCGGGGCCTGAGGCAGGTCGGTCGCCCGGCCGTCCGGGCGACCCTGTCCATCCTTCAGCCGCGCGTCTTGCGCACGATGTCCATGAACTCCTGCGCCCGTTTCGGATCGACCGCATTCCAGGTATGGCCATCGACTTTCAGCGAGGATCCGACCACGCAGCCATCGGCAATCTTCAGCACATCCGCGACGGTCGCATGTTTGACGCCGGTATTGGCCAGCACCGGCGTATCGGGCAGCGCCTTCTTCACGCCCTCCAGATCGACCATCTTCGCCGATTCCCCGGTGATCGCGCCGGAAACCAGAACGGCATCCGGGATCGACGAGAAAACCGCCGAGCGGGCGCGATCCGCCAGCGAGCGATTGTCAAGCGAGGCGGCAAACTCGGCCGAGACGTTGTTCAGGATCACCAGATCCTTGCGGTCAAGCTGGCGCGCGCGGCGCAGGGCGCGGCCCGCATTCGGCGTCCAGGGCCCCATATCCGAGGCATAGGTGCCGGTGAAGATCTCGCGCACGAAAGAGGCGCCGGTCGCCGCCGCCAGCGCCACGGTGCTGTCGGGATCCCAGAGCACATTGACGCCGAAGGGTTTCTGGATCTTCTCGCGCAGCCGTCCTATCACGAAGCCCATGGCCGAAGTGGTGGCGATATCGACCTTCAGCTCATAGGGGCGGTCGTTCTCATTGCCGAACATCACCGCATCGACACCGGCGGCCTGCAGTGCCTCCAGATCCTTCAGCGCGCCCTGATAAATCCCCTCGATCCCGGCATCGGCATCGTAAAGCGGCGTACCCGGCATCGGATTCAGGTGAACCATTGCAATCACGGGTTTGATCCCCGGGAACAGATCGGCGAATTTGGTCATGTCATTCTCCTTGATCCGCCGATCATGAGCGGCGCTCTGGCGGAAATTGGTTAGAGGGTTGGGGGAAGGAATCAGGCCCTGCGGCGCTCAAGCAGCCAGAAGAAGAAAACGGTGATTCCCAGGATGATGATCAGCAGCAGGAAAGCGGCGGCGCTGCCCTCATTGACCTGCAGGCCCTGAAAGGCGCGCTTGTAGGCGAAGAACGACAGAAGTTCGGTCGAGACGCCCGGGCCGCCTTTGGTCAGCACATAGATCAGGTCATAGGTGCGGAATTCATTGATCAACTGGATCACGATGGCAATCGCCGACACCGGGCGCAAAAGCGGCAGCGTGATATACCAGAATTGCTGGAACGGCCCGGCACCATCGACCTCCGCCGCCTCATAGGGCTCGCGCGGCAGCGAGGCGAGGCCGGCAGATAGCAGCAGCACCACGAAAGAAGTCTGTTGCCAGATGTCGATCGAGATCAGGGTCGAGAGTGCGATGGAACTGTCGCCCAGCCAGTCGACCATCGGCAGGCCCATCGCCGCGAGGCTTTGATTGACGATGCCGAGATTGGGCTGCAAAAGCATCCGCCAGATCAGCGCCACCGCCACCGGCGCCATCGCCATCGGCAGGGTCAGGATCGCGAAATAGAAGCCGCGCATCGCGATGACCTGGCGCAGCATCAGCGCGATCCCGAGGCCGATCACGAATTCGCCGATCACCGCCGCCACCGAATAGCGCAGCGTCAGCCAGAGCGAATGCCAGAACAAGGGCTCGGACATGATCTTCGCGAAATTGGCGAGCCCGGCGAAATTCAGATCGGGCCGGATCATCGTCATCGTCGAAAGCGAGATCGCCAGCGCATAGCAAAGCGGAATCCCCATCACCAGCGCCAGCATGGCAAGGCCCGGAGCGGCAAAGCCCCAGCCGGCACGGATCCTGTTTCTAGCAATCACGCTCATGGAGCGCTCCTTCCGGGGATGGCGGGTGATGCCCCCGGGCCGCGGCCTGGGCCCGGGGGCAGACGGGTTTACTTCCCGAGCAGTTCCTCAAGGCCCTTCGCCGAAGCCTCCAGCGCGGCCTCGACCGTCGCATCGCCGCTGGCGGCAAGCGAAAGCTGGGTGCCGATCACGTCCTGGTATTGCGGCGTGTAGGTGAAGATCGGGAAGCTCTTGCCTGCGGCCACGATCTCGCCCGCCTGGGCGTAGAACGGGTATTTCGCCAGAACCGACGGATCCTCGAACACGTCCGAGCGCACCGGAGCATGGCCTTCCAGCGCGCGTTTCACCGAGGTCTCCTTCGACTGAACCCAGGAGATGAAGGTCCAGGCCGCGTCTTTCTGGTCATCGGGGATGTTTTTCGGAATGCCCCAGCCCCAGCCCCCGCTTTCGCCATGGCCGCCCGGCATCACCGAGATCGACACATTGCCCGCGACGTTCGGGCAGGTCTCGGGATTGTCGATCTGCGGCAGCATCCACCAATAGGTGACCATCGAGAAGCTTTCACCCGCGCACATCAGCCGCAGCGTATCGTCCAGGGTGGCCGAAAGCGCGCCGGTCTGCGCCGCGTTCGCGATCATGTCGGTGTAGAAGGTCAGCGCCTGTTTGCCCTGATCGGAATTCAGGACGACCGACCCATCGTCCGCCAGGTATTCGCCGCCCGCCGCGAAAAGATAGTTGGAGAACTCCATCGAATTGGGGTCGCCGCGCTGACCCTGCATCGCCGCGCCGTTCACGCCGCCCTCGGCCTTCATGAATTTCGCGATGGCAACATAGTCTTCCAGCGTTTCCGGCGCGGCCAGCGTCTTGCCGGTGGCGGCTTCGTATTTCGCCGCCAGATCGGCGTTTTCCAAGAGATCCGTGCGATAGATCAGCCCCATCGAATAGTTATACATCGGCAGGATCGGCATCGCCTCATCGGTGCGGCCCAGCAGGTCCAGCATGGCGGGGATGACCGGCGCCATGTCGAAGCCGGTCTTTTCGACATAGGGGTTCAGATCTTCCAGCCAGCCGCCGGCCGGGAATTCGCCCGCCCAGAGGAAATCGACCGACAAGAGGTTGTAATAGCTCTCGCCGACGACCAATTGCGCGATCAGCTTGTCATGCATATCGCCGTAGCCGACCTTTTCGAATTCGACCTTGATGCCGGTTTCGGCCTCGAACTCGGGCAGCAGCGCCTCGATGATCTTCGTCTCGGGCACGTCTTCCATCAGGGCGCGAAGCGTCACGCCATCCGCCAGCGCGGTGCTGGCCCAGAATGCGGCAGCAAGGCTGCCAGAGACAAGGAAAGCATTGGATTTCATTGGAATTTCCTCTCTGTTTTCAGGTTTTGTCTTCTTGGGTGGACGTATGGGATGGCATTACCTGACCGAGCCGAAGGACAGGCCCTGCACCAGGTATTTCTGGATGAAGCGCACCGCGATCAGCAGCGGCAGGATGGCGAGCGAGACACCGGCGGAGACCTGGCTGATCTGCACCCCGTTCGAGGTTTGCAGCGCGGCAAGCGCCACAGGCACCGTCGCGGTTTTTGATCCGCCAAGGATCAGCGCGAAGAGGAACTCGTTCCATGAGAGGATGAAGCCCAGCACTGCCGCCGCCATGATCCCCGGCGCGGCGACCGGCAGCACGATCCGCCAGAAGGCCCCCCAGCGGGTAGCGCCATCGGTCATCGCGGCACCTTCCAGATCCTCGGGGATCGACTCGAAAAAGCCCATCAGGATCCAGGTCAGGAAGGGCAGGTTGAGCGCGGCATAGGCCAGCACGAGGCCGGTGAGCGAATTGGTCAGCCCGGTCACGCGGTAAAGCATGAAGACCGGCAGCGCCAGCGCCACCGGCGGCAGCATCTGGCTTGCCAGCGTTGCGAAACGCGCGAAACGCCCGCCGGTGCGGAACCGCGCAAAGGCATAGCCCGTCATCGCCGCCAGCGGCATCGACAAGACCACCGACATCACCGCGACAATCAGCGAATTCAGGTAGTTGCGGCCAAAATTCTTCTCGACGAACAGCGCGTGATAATTGTCGAGCGTCACCGCCGGGAAAATCTCGGTCGAATAAGAGGCGTGTTCGGGCACCAGTGATGTCCTGAACACCCACAGGATCGGCAAAAGCACGATCAGGCAGGCGAGGATCAGGCCCATATGCGAGAGGATACGCCGGACCATTGCTCAGTCCCGCCTCTGCCAAGCCGCGCCATCCGCCGCGCGGAACAGGTGCATCTGCGTCATATCGGCGTGAAGCGTGATCCGGTCGCCGAGGGCGGGCAGGAAATGCCGCTCGGTGCGGGCCGAAAGCGCAAGGCCTTCCGCCGTCTCGATCCCGATCAGGTTTTCCGCTCCGAGCGCCTCGCGCATCACCACGGTGCCGGTCACCGGCAGGGTGCCGGGCTTCGGTGCGGTCAGAATATCCTCGGCACGCAGGCCAAGCGTCGCAGGCTCGGCCGCCGCCCTGGCGTAAAGCTTCGCCTGGGCGGCGGGAAGGGGACCGGAAACCGGCCCTGCCGTGATCGACAGGCCCGAGGCACCACCGCTCAGGCTGGCCGGGATCAGGTTCATCGCAGGCGAGGCGAGGAATTGCGCCACGAAAGTATTGGCGGGGTTGGCATACACCTCCAGGGGCGCGCCGACTTGTTCGATATGCCCGTCCCGCATGATGCAGATCCGGTCGCCCATGGTCATCGCCTCGACATGGTCATGGGTGACGAAAACCATGGTCTTGCCCAGGCGGCGATGCAGTTTCACCAGTT
Organism: Pseudogemmobacter sonorensis; assembly: GCF_042762395.1. Lineage (NCBI taxonomy): Bacteria > Pseudomonadati > Pseudomonadota > Alphaproteobacteria > Rhodobacterales > Paracoccaceae > Pseudogemmobacter > Pseudogemmobacter sonorensis. The sequence continues at coordinate 62,725 of NZ_JBEFZE010000020.1, read as the reverse complement.
CCTGGCGCATCTCGCCGCGCAGCTTGGCGTCGAGATTGGAGAGCGGCTCATCCATCAGGAAAACGTCCGGCTCGCGCACCATGGCGCGGCCAAGCGCCACGCGCTGCCGCTGTCCCCCGGACAGCGCGCCGGGCTTGCGGTCGAGATAGGGGGCAAGGCCGAGGATCGCAGCCGCCTCGGCAATGCGCCGGTCCTGCTCGACGATCGGCGTGCCGCGCATTTTCATGCCGAAACGCATGTTTTCGCGCACCGACATATGCGGGTAGAGTGCATAGCTCTGGAATACCACAGCGACATTGCGGTCCCTTGGCGGCAATTCCGTCACGTCGCGCGCGCCGATGCGGATCCGGCCCGCGGTGATCTCCTCAAGCCCCGCGATCATCCTGAGGGTGGTGGACTTGCCACAGCCCGAAGGCCCCAGAAGCACCATGAACTCGCCCTCTCCGATGGTGAGGGAGACATCCCTGACCCCGAACAGGCCGCTGCCATAATCGCGGCTGATGTTGTCGAGCGTGATCGCGTTCAAAGGAGCCTCATTCGCGGGCGTTGATGTCAGGTCCTGCAGAAAAACACAAAGTCGAACATTCGGGGAGGTCAGGTCGTATAGACCCCGCCGGTCACATTGATCGCCTGGCCCGTCATGAAGCGCGCCGCATCCGAGCACAGGAAGATGACGACCCCGGCGACATCTTCGGGCGTCTCGATCCGGCCAAGCGGCGTCTGCCGGATGTAATCTTGCTGCACCTCGTCGGGTGTCATGCCGCGCAGCTCTGCCTCCCAGAGGATTTCGCGCTCCTGCATCGAGGTGCGTACAAAGCCCGGGCAGACGGCGTTCACGCGAATGCCTTTCGGGGCGAGCTCGCGGGCGAGGCCCTGGGTCCAGCCAACCACCGCGAATTTCGAGGCCGAGTAATGCGCCAGAAGCGGCGCGCCGATCTTGGCGGCCAGCGAGGCGGTGTTGACGATAATACCTTTATTTTCCTTAATGAAGTGGCGCGCGGCGATCTGGTTCGTCAGGAAGACTCCCCGCGCGTTCACATCCATGTTGAAATCCCAGTCCTCGTCAGACAGATCGGTGGCGGCCCGCATGGTCGAGACCCCGGCATTGGCGATGCAGATCTCGATCCCGCCGACCAGCGCCAGCGCCTGATCGAAGGCCGCCTGCACCGAGTCGCGCTCGCGCACATCGATCCTGACGGCATGGTGGCCGACGCCGAGCGAGGCGGCCGCGGATTGCGCCGCCTCAAGGTTGAGGTCGGCGATCACCACGGAAATACCCTGCGCCGCCAGCGCCCTTGCTATGGCGAAACCGATCCCCGTCGCGGCCCCGGTCACGAAAGCCCGCTTGCCGTTCAGGCCCGGATGTTGCTGTTCGGCCAGTTGGTCTGCACGCATTTGGAATCCCCTTTGTCGAAAGGATCCAAACAAATCTTTTCATCCTGCGCAAGAAAAATGTTTGAATGTGTTTGATACTTGCGCATTATGCGTTTCGATTTGATCGAATTAATGATATAACCCGTTCTGTTCCGGCAGGTATGGGACGTGCAGTAGCGAAAAGGCCAGGAGAGTCCTGGCGCGATGTGATACTGGCCGGGGAAGATCAGGCGAACCCCGCCCCAGAAACGGATCAGGCCAGGACATGATGCAGCCCGAACAAATGATCGCGATCGCCACGCCCACCGGTCTGCCGGACGCCGAATCTGCCAGCAGCCCGCCTGCGCCCCGCGCTCCGGCGCAGGCGCGCATGGCCCGGATCCTCGAAAGGCTGAACCAGGGCGGCTCTGTCACCGTGACCGAAATCGCCCGCGAATTTGGCGTATCGGATATGACGGTGCGGCGCGACCTGGCGGAGTTGGAGCGCGACGGCCTGCTGGAGCGGGTGCATGGCGGTGCCGTCGGCCTCACACGCGGCCCGCTGACCGTGATCGACGATATCGAGCCGATTTTCGAGGCCCGCGCCCGGCAAAACGCCGCTGGCAAGGCCAGGATCGCCGCCGCCGCCGCCCGCCATGTCGCGGGGCGCAATGCGCTTGCCTTCGATCTTGGCACCACCGTCCTCGCCGCCGCGCGCGCCATCGTGGCCTCGGGTCCCGCCCCGCAGATGCGCGCTTTCACCAATAGCCTGCGCGTCGGTCAGGTGATGGCCCGGGCCGGGATCTCCACCTATATGAGCGGCGGTCTGATCCGCGCCGAAGAGATGTCGCTGACCGGCAAGGATGCGGTCGATGGCTTTTCGCGCTATTATTTCGACGTGGCGCTGCTGGGCGCGTCGGGCATGACCTCGGAGGGGGTGTTCGACTATTCGCCCGAGGAAGTGGCGGTGAAGTCGGTTTTCCTGCAGCGCTCGGGCGAGCGTGTGCTGCTGCTGGACAGCACCAAGTTCCGCCGGGTCTCGACGGTGCTGATCGCTTCGCTTTCGGAAATCTCCACCCTGATCACCGATGCCGCCCCGCCTCCCGATCTGGCCACCGTGCTGGAGGGGGCCGGGGTGCGGGTGATCGTCGCCTGACCCTTGTGAAACCTGCCGCAACGGACCCCCTGAATGACTGTCTTTCTTGGCCTCGACATTGGCACGACCTCGACCATCGGCATCCTGATCGACACCGGCGGCGAGGTGCTGGCGCTGGCCTCGCGCCCGGTGACGCTTCACGCCGAGAGGCCGGGCTGGGCCGAAGAGGATCCGGCGGAGTGGTGGGCGAATTGCCGCGCGCTCGTGCCGGAGCTGCTGAAGCTGTCGGGGCTTTCCGCCACGGATATTGCCGGGATCGGCGTCGCCGGGATGCTGCCCGCGACCGTACTGCTGGACGAGGCGGGCCAGGTCCTGCGCCGTTCGATCCAGCAAAGCGACGGCCGGGCGGGGGCCGAGGTCGAGGAGATGCGGCGCGAGATCGACGAGGCGGCCTTCCTGAAAGCCGCCGGTTGCGGCGTGAACCAGCAGCTTGTGGGCGCGAAGATCCGCTGGCTGGCACGCCTTGAGCCGGAGGTGCTGGCGCGGGCGAGAATGCTGCTCGGCTCTTACGACTATATCAATTTCCGCCTTACAGGTGTGGCGGCCGTCGAGCAGAACTGGGCGCTGGAGGCCGGGATCGTCGCGGTCGCGACGGGTAGGATCGATCCGCCCCAGGCGGCGCTGACCGGCATCCCGCCGCATCTGCTGGTGCCGCTGATTGGGTCTTCGGCGGTGCTCGGGCGCGTCACCCTTGAGGCCGCAGCCGCCACCGGGCTGGCGCCGGGCACCCCGGTGGTCGGCGGTGCGGCGGATATGATCGCCTCCTGCCTGGGCGCGGGCGTGGTCAAGGGCGGCGATGTGCTGCTGAAATTCGGGGGGGCGGTCGATATCCTGACCGCGACCGAAATGCTGAACCCCGATCCGCGCCTGTTCCTGGACTATCACCTGATCCCCGGGCTCTGGATGCCGAATGGCTGCATGTCGACCGGCGGCTCGGTGCTGAACTGGTTTGTCGACACCTTCGCGGACGGGATCGAGCCGCTGAACGGATCGCGCCATGCCGCGCTTGACGCCATGGCTGCGGAACGGCCTGCGGGAGCGATGGGACTGACCTTCCTGCCCTATCTCCTGGGCGAGAAGACGCCGCTGCACGACCCTGCCGCGCGGGGCGCGCTGAATGGGCTGACGCTGTCGCATGACCTGGGCCATATATGGCGCGCGGTGCTGGAATCCTACGCCTATGCGATCCGCCACCATATCGAGACCTTCAACGCGATCGGCCATCCGACCACGCGGTTCATGGTCTCGGATGGCGGGGCGAAATCCTCGGTCTGGATGGGGATCGTCGCCGATGTGCTTGGCCAGAAGCTGGAGCGGCTTGGCGGGCATCCCGGCTCCTGCCTCGGTGCGGCCTGGACGGCGGCGGTGGGGCTTGGCGCGGCACGGTGGGATGGGATCACCGCCTTCACCAGCCGCGACCGGATCTTCACGCCAGGTCCCGAACATCGCGAGGTCTATGACCGGGGCTATGCCGCTTTCCGCGACTTCTACCGCCGCATCGCCGGGTCGCAATCGTGAGCGGCTTTGCCTGGCAGGCGGTTGCCTGGGATATCGACGGCACATTGGTCGACAGCGAGCCGCTGCATCATCGCGCGCTGCTGGCGGCCACCGCCGAATTTGGGGCGGATCTGAGCCCCCTGCCGGAAACAGCTTTCGTCGGGGTGCATCTGAAAGATGTCTGGCAGGCCCTGCGCTCCAGATTGCCGACCGGTGCCGATGAGACCGAGTTTTACCGGCGCATCAACCATCACTACGCAGCCGGGGCAGGGCGGTTGGTCGAGATCCCCGGTGCGACGGCCGTGATCCGGGCGCTGGACGCCCTTGGCGTCCGGCAGGTCTGCGCCTCGAATTCGGCCCGCGCGGTGGTCGATGCCAATCTCGCGATGCTCGGGGTTGCGGGGATCATCAGCGCCAGTGTCTCGCTTGACGATGTGGGTGAGGGAAAACCGGCGCCCGAACCCTATCTCCGGGCGGCAGCGCTGGCCGGGACCGATCCCGCTCGGACCCTTGCGGTCGAGGACAGCCTTACCGGCGCCAGGGCTGCCCGCGCGGCAGGACTGTCGGTGGCGCTGCTCGCCCCGCTTCGCCCGGACAGCTCCGCGCCGGTTGATTTCCATATCACCCGTCTTGACGACATTCTCCACCTGCAACCGAAACCGCCCGTCCTTCTCGAGTAACCGGCGCGCAAAGCGGCGGTTGCTGTATGGCGGTTACGGTGCTCTGGCCGATCGCAGCCCTGCAGGAGGTGGTGGCGCACATTACCAGACGCCGGGCGCCGCTGAGCCTCGCCACCGTGCGCACCATGCGCGCGGAGGCAGAGCGCACCCGTTTCAATCCGGCGAAGTCACGCGATGAACTGGGTGTGACTTTCCGCCCGATAGCCCAGACGATCCGCGATGAGGTGGCTTGGTTCAGGGCGCGCGGGATGGTGTGAGGGGGGCGGGAATAGCCAGCAATCATGCAATGAGAAATCACCCATACACCAATTGAAGATCCCGGCTGCCTCCCTGTTCTCGATGGTCATAGCTTCTGACTGATCTTCAGCGCCAGGCTTGCGGGGCGGCTGCGGAAGAGATCAGGCGGTATCGCGCAGCCATTTGCGGATCCGCCCCCGCGCATTGGCGTATGGCGAGGTGCTGTTGAACTGGATCATCCGGCCCTTCGTCCACTTGCCATACCACGGCTGGCTTTGTTGCGCTATCCCTCTGACTTGCGGAATCATGTTTGTGGGTCAGCGGGTTAGATTGACTGCATGAGCAAGCCCGTCCTCCTTTTCCGCACGACGAACTGGTCCAGCTACGGCCAGGCTCTGAAGCGCCGCGGCTTGCTGCTGGTATGGCTTGACCCGCAGATGTCATGGTTCGCGGCCCCGAGCGGCAAGGCAGGTCATCCAGAGGGGTTTTCGATGGCGGCCATTCAGTTCTGCCTCTCGATCAAGGTTCTGTTCGGGCTGCCACTGCGGCAGACGACAGGGTTCGTGGAGAGCCTGCCGGCTCTGAGCGGGCTCGATTGGTCCGTGCCGGACGACACGGATGCTCTGCCGCCGGCAGAAGCACCTGAAGGTGCAGATCCCGTATCTTGCGGCATCCGGGCCGCTGCATCTGCTGGTGGACAGCGCCGACATCAAGTTCTCGGGCGAAGGCGAGTGGCAGGTCCGCAAGCATGGGGCCAGCCGCCGCAGGCAATGGCGCAAGATCCACATCGGTATCGATGCTGAAACGCTCGAGGTGCGCGCCGTCGAGATGACCAGCAACCGCATCGGCGATGCGCCCGTTCCGCCCGGCCTGCTGGCGCAGATCCCGATGCAAGAGCGGATCGGCAGTGTCACCGCCGATGCCATCATGCCACCACGACGCAATGCCAGGGCCTGGAAGGGCCACCATCCCGGCCTGCAGGCCCGCAACGAGGCCCTGCGCGCCTGCAAGCGCTTCGGCCGGGCCAACTGGAAGAAATGGTCCGGATATCATCGGCGAAGCCCCGCGTGGAGGCCAGGATGAGATGCCTCGAATTCCTCGGCGAGCGCATCATGGCCAGAGACTTCGACAGGCAGCATGCAGAGGTTCAGATCCGCATCGGGTCGCGGGTTCTCTCGAACCAATGGCGTTCACCTGCTCCACATGAACCGCTTCACATCCCTCGGCACGCCCGAGACTGTCCGAATGCGCTGAAGATGGCCGGGAAAGGGAGACCTGCCGCCTCAATCCGAATTGCGCAACAAGGCCCACGGCAAAGCAAGGGCGCCGTCACGATAATTCCGCAGGCCGCGACGAATCCCGGTTGATTTCGCGGCAAGGCGCTTGCGCGGCAACGCCACCGAGATGCCGCGGCCTGGCCTGATACCGAAGCCGCCTTTCCTCTGCGGGCAAGGGCGCGCAGCGAGTCAAGGCGGCTTTCCCTTGCCCGTCGCTGAAATATCGCCCAGTGGATCCTAGAGGCGGATTGCGCCATCGGCGCCGCCAGGGTCCTGGCGGCGGGCTAATCGTTTGCCCCGGCACGGATCAAGCTGCGGGGCGGCAGGCGCGGATCAGGTCCGAGGCATCGTCGCTGGCTGCCAGGGTCTCCAATGTGGCGATCAGGGTTTCCACGTCGACAAGCGGCGCGGCATCGGCGGCCAGACGCGCCAGTTTGGCCTTGATGTCGGGCGTGGTCAGCGGACGGGAGCTGTCGCCGCGCGCTGCAGCGATCAGGCGGCTGTGGCGGCGGCCATCGGCATAGTCCAGCACAAGCTCGGCCGCGCCGACCGGCATGGCGGGCTCTCGCAGCACGCCGACCCTGGCGCGCAAAACCGCAACCTCGGGATCGGCCACCGCCGCGTCCGAGAACTCGGGCAGGCCCGCCGCGCGGCGCAGCAGCGTAACCGCGACGGCATGCTGCGCGCTGACCTGCGCCTCGCGCCCGGAACGGATTTCGGGGCGGTCGGCGCGATCCGCGAGCAGCGGATGGCCGATGACCGTGGCGCGGGCCAGACCCTCTGCTCCGATGCCCTCGGCCGCCATCTCAAGCGCCGCCTCGATCACCGGGTTCAGGACGACGCCGCAGGGATAGGGCTTGTAGGTGTTGCGCAGGATCTCCCAGCTTTCGCCGAGTCCCTCGGCCAGGATCTCGGCCCGGGGCGCCTCGCAGGTGACGCGCAGAAAGCCGCGCGGGCCTTCCAGCGGCAGGGCGGGCCCCTGCATCCCGTCCTGAGCCAGGAACGCGGCCCGCAGGCCGTTCTGCGCCGCATTGCCCACGCCGATGCTCTTGGCCATGGTGCCCAGGGTCTCGACAAGGCCCGAGGATTGCGCCGAGGCGATGCCGAAGGCATGGCGCATCCGCGCAGCGTCCAGTCCAAGGATCCGGCCTGCCGCCGCCGTCGCGCCGAAGATGCCGCAGGTGGCGGTGATGTGCCAGCCGCGCCGATAATGCCCGGGCGAGACCGCATTGGCGATCCGGCATTCGACCTCGACGCCGATCACGAAGGCCTCAAGGAAAGCGCGACCGCCGACGGGCATGATCTCGGACAGGGCCAGCAGCACCGGCAGCACCGGGGCGGTGGGATGCAGGATCGTGCCCGGATGGGTATCGTCGAAGTCATGGACATTGATCGTCAGCGCATTGACGAAGGCCGCGCCGAGGGCGTCCAGACGCGGCACCCGGCCGATCAGGCCACAGTCGCGCGTGGCGCAGAAGCGTTCCGCCAACCGCAGCGCGGGCAGGGTTTCCGGGTCGGCGCTGCCCGCCAGCCCGGTGGCCAGCCCGTTCAGGATCGACCGCTTCGCCTCGGCAATCGCGGCCTCGGGCACGGCGACTGCGCCGGCGGCGAAACTCGCCAGCGCATCCGAGACGCCGCCCGTCATCCCGCGGTTCCGCCCATCACCTCGACCCCGGCCCAGGTCTCGATGGTGCGGACCATCTCGGTCAGGTCGCCGTTCTCGCCGAACTGGCCCTTGGTGGCCAGCAGCAACTGCCGCGCGGCGCTGCCGACCATCATCGGCACGCCAAGCGCCTCGGCCTCGTCCAGGCACAGCCGCGCATCCTTGGCGGAAAGCCCCAGCGCGAAGCCGAAGTCGAATTTGCGGTTCAGCACATATTTCGGGATCTTGTCCTCGGAGGCGTTCGAGCGGCCGCTGCCGGTGTTCACCACCTCCATCAGCCTGGCGGGATCAAGCCCGGCCTTCTGGGCCAGCACGCAGCCCTCGGAGGCGATCGCCAGCGCCGTGACCGACATGAGGTTGTTGATCACCTTGATCAACTGCGCCTGACCCGGGCGTTCGCCGACATGGTTCACCCGGCCGAAGCATTCCAGGATCGGGCGGATCTCCTCGAAGACCGGGCCGGGGCAGGCGGTCATCAACGAGAGTTTCCCGGCCTCGGCCCCGGCGACGCCGCCGCTGACCGGGCTGTCGGCCGCCGCGATGCCATGGGCGGCCAGCCCCTCGGCCAGCGCGGCCGCCCCCCGCGGCCCCGAGGTGGAAAGGTCGACAACGATGCGCACCCCCTTGCCCGCGACCAGCCCCTCGGCGCCAAGCGCCACGTTCTGGACGATATCGGGCGTGGGCAGCGACAGCAGCACGATCTGCGCCTTCGAGGCGACCTCGGCGGGCGAGACCGCCGCGATGGCGCCATGTTCGGCCAGTTGCGCCATGGCGGCGGCACTGGGATCGAAGACGCAAAGATCGTGCCCGGCCGCCAGCAGGCGCCGCGCCATCGGGTTGCCCATGCGGCCGATGCCGATGAATCCAAGGGGAAGGGACATGTCGCTCATTCCGTTCTGTCGGGGTCGGGGGAAAGACGGCCCCCGGGCGCAGGTCTTGCCCGGAGACCAGGGGAAGACGGCCTCAGCCGCCCATCTTCTGGGGCAGCCACAGGACGATCTCGGGGAAGGCATAGAGCAGCGCGATGAAGCCGAGCATCAGCAGGATGAAGGGAATCGTCCCCATGATGATCTCGCGCAGGGGGGCGCCGCTCATGCCGCGCAGGATGAACAGCACGATGCCGACCGGCGGGGTGATCAGCCCGATTTCGACCAGGATCACCAGCACGATGCCGAACCAGATCGGATCGACGCCAATGGCCATCATGATCGGATAGGTGACCGAGAGAGTCATCAGCATCATCGAGATGGATTCAACGAACATCCCCAGCACCAGGTAGAAGATGCAGATCACCACCATCACCATCCAGGGCGCAAGCTGGGCATCGGTGACGGCGGTCACCATGGCCCGCGGCAGGCGCAGGAAGTCGAAGACCCAGCCGAAGATCGAGGCGCCGATCACGATCAGCATGATGAAGGAGGTCACCTTCACCGTGTCATACAGCACCCGGTAGAGGTCTTTCGGCGTCATGCGGCCCTGCTGCACGCAAAGCAGGAAGGCGGCGCCCGCGCCCACGGCGCCTGCCTCGGTCGGGGTGGCGATGCCGAAGTAGAGCGAGCCGAGAACGGCGAAGATCAGCGCCAGGAAGGGCAGCACCGACACCAGCGAGCGCATCTTGTCGCGCATCGGATAGGCCTCGCCGCGCGGTACGTCCTGCGGCGAGACGAAGGACCAGACCAGCACGACGCAGGAAAACAGCGCCGCCAGCAGCAGCCCCGGAACGATGCCCGCGACGAAGAGGACGGTGATCGGCGCGCCGACGGTGTTGCCGTAGATGATCATGGCGATCGAGGGTGGGATCAGGATGCCCAGCGTGGCCCCCGCCGCGACCAGACCGTAGGTCAGGCGGTTGGAATAGCCCCGGCCCACCATCTCGGGCGCGGCGACGCGGCCCAGGGTGGCGGCGGTCGCGAGGCTGGAGCCGGAAACGGCGGCAAACACCGCCGAAGCGCCCACAGTGGCGTGGCCCAGCCCGCCCCGTGTGCGGCCCAGCCAGATCACCAGCATGTCGAACAGCCGCACGGTGACGCCCGAATGCACCAGGAAGGCCCCCATCAGGACGAAGGTCGGCACGGCGGTCAGCGTGAAGGAGTTGATCGCCGACCAGGACCTGTCGGCCAGGATGGGCAGTTGCGGCGCCCTGACCATGAACAGAAGGCCCAGCAGGCCGATCATCCCCATCGCCGCGCCGACCGGCACCCCGATCAGCAGCAGGCCCAGCAGGGCCGCCACAAGGATCAGCCCGGTCCACAGCGACGACATCGAGAGCGACAGCCAGAAAGCCCCGCCGATCAGCACCAGCACACCCAGCGTGGCAAGGCCGATGCGAAGGCCGCTCCAGGTGAAGGCCCCCACAAGGATGCCCCCGATCAGGATCAGCGTCGCCCAGTCGATCCGGGTGCCGAAAACGCGCTGGTCCCTGAGGCCCACCAGCACCAGCCCGGCCAGGATCGCCACAATCAGCACCGGCAGCGCATATTGCCGCCAGGCCTGCTCCGGCGCGGTCTTGCGCACGATATCGCGCAGCAGCGCGGCCATGAACAGGACATAGCCCAGCACCACCGGCGTCTCGGGTATCCATTGCGGCGTGGCCAGCAGGCCCCAGTCCCGTGTGCCGTTCACATATTCCGAGACGGTGAAGCAGAACATCTCCCAGCCGGTGACGGCGACGAAGATCAGGCTCAGCCACAGGCCGACAAGTTCCAGCGTGCGGCGGTTGTCCTTCGAGACGTTGTCGATCAGGATCTCGACCTGGATATGGGCGTTCTCGCGCTGGCTGACCGCCAGCCCGATGAAGGCCATCGCCACGAAGGCATAGATGCTGATCTCGGCCACCCAATGCGTCGGCATGTTGAAGGCCGAGCGCATGACGACTTCGTAGATGACGATCAGCGTCATGAAGGCCAGGGTGACGGCGCCCAGAAAACCGGCCGCCCGGGTCAGGCCGTCGGTCACGCGCAGGAAGATGCCGTCCGTCAGCCCCGTCTCCGCGGGCCGGTTGCTCGCCATGTCGGTCGAGGGCTCGAACCCCTCGTCCCCGGTCGGCGCCGTGCTTTCCATGTTCATATGTTCCTCCCTCAACGGGGCTCGGGCCCCGGCGTTGCCGCCCTGATAGCACGCTGGCGACTTGACAGACAATAGATTGTGTTATCGTATGCTGGTAGAATGAGGATACAGGCATACGGTCTGGCAAACCTGCCGCACGGACCGCGCCTGTGGAGAAGTTTCCTGAGGAGGAGAGGACTATGACCAATCAAATCGGCCTCGGCCGTCTGTTCGGCGCGGTTGCCGTCAGCCTTGTCGCCGCGATGCCCGTGATGGCAGAGGCGGAATTCGACCTGACCATGGGGGTGATCACCTCTCCTGGCGATGTCTATACCGCCATGACGCAGGGCCTGCCCGAGCGGATCGACCAGGCCACCGACGGCCGCGTCTCCATCACGGTCAGCGATTCGCTGGTTGCGCCGAACCAGGTCGCCGGCGCGGTGCGCGACGGCCGCCTGCCGATGTCGGCCGCGCTGCACACCTATATCTCGGCCGAAGAGCCCCGCATGGGCATCTTCAACCTGCCGGGCCTGATCAACAATATCGACGAATATGTCCAGGTGCGCGAGGCCTTCTGGCGCGAGGACGTCAAGACCATCTGGGGCGAGCGCTGGAACGCCGAGATGCTGGCCGACGGCGCCTGGTGCCCGACCGCGCTGTTCTCGAAGACCCCGATCCATAGTGTCGAGGATTTCAAGGGCAAGCGCATCCGCATCCACAACCCGCAAACGGCCGAGCTGCTCAGCGCGCTTGGCGGCCTGCCGGTGCCCATGCCCACCTCGGAAATGGTGCCAGCGCTGGAGCGCGGCGTGATCGACGGCGGCTTCACCTCGATCTGCGTCGGAGCGGCGATGGAACTGCCGCGCGTGGCCCCGCATGTGCAGGATTGGGCGATGTCGCCGGTTACCGGCTGGGTGATCCTGGTCAACAAGGACACCTGGGCCGAACTGCCCGATGACGTGAAGGCGCAGATGTCCGCCGCCTTGGCCGAACTGGAGGACGAGGCCTTCTCGACCTATCAGACCTATGTCGATATCGCCGTGGCCAAGGTTGAAAGCCTGGGTTCCGAACTCTGGGTCGCCCCGGACGATCTGAAGGCAGCCGCCGCAGCCGAGTCCTATGCCGACCCGGCCTATGCCTCGTGGTATGCGACCGCCAAGGATCTTGGCGTCGATGGCGAGGCCTATGTCCAGCAGGTTCGCGAGGCCCTGGGCAAGTAAACGACGCGGCATCCGGCACGGGTCCGCCTGCGCCCTGCCCGACTGGGCTGGCCCGGCACTGCCGCTGGGCCAGCTTTGACATTTTGTACGCTTGTCAGATAGTGTGACATGCCAGCATATTGGCCAGGTAATTCATGAACCGAGAAATGTCGCAGTCCCCGCCAAGCCCCTTCCCGGACATGCGCGTCGAGCGTGTCGCGGCCCCGCTGCGCCACAGCGTGACGGAAAGCATCCGCCACGCCATCGCCATTGGGCATTTCAAGCCCGGCGCCCGCCTGCCCGAACGGCTGCTGTGCGAAACGACCGGCGTCAGCCGCACCCTTGTGCGCGAGGCGCTGCGGCAGCTTGAATCCGAGGGGCTGATCGAGGTCGTGCCGCATCGCGGCCCGGTGGTCGCCACCCTGACCCGCAAGGAGGCCGCCGATCTTTACCGGGTGCGCTCGGAGCTGGAGGGGCTTGCCGCCGAACTGTTCGCCGAAAACGCCAACGACCAGGATCTTGGCCTGTTGCAGGCGGCGCTGGACCTGCTACGCAATCAGGCTGGCAGCGACGATGCCCTGGCGCGCCTGCGCGCCAAGAACGCCTTTTATGAAAGCCTGATCGCGGGCACCGGCAACGCCGCCCTGGGGGACAGCCTGCGGCTCCTGAACTCTCGGGTCACTGTTCTGCGCGCCACCTCGCTCGGGGCCGAGGGCAGGACCGAACAGAGCGCCCGCGAATTGCAGGATCTGGTCGATGCGCTACGCGCGCGTGACCCGGTGGCCGCCCGCAAGCTGGCGGTCGAGCATGTCCGCGCCGCCGCCCAGATCGCGCTGCGCACGCTGGAATGAGGCCACCGCAAGGGGCGCCCAACCTCGGGCGGACCGATGAGGGAGGGCGAGGCCCCCTCGGCGTGGACGCGGTCGATTGCCGGATCACTCGTGGCGGCGCGCCTCCATCGCCCGTCAATCGCGGCGTACAAGCGCCTCGCTGGCAACCGCGACCATCCGGCCGCCTGCCGTCTTGCCTGTCGCAAAAAGAAGCCCCGACCCGGAGGAGCACCGGGCCGGGGCCGACCTGATCGGGGAGAAGGCTCCCGGCGTCTCAGGCGAAGGGATTGTATTCCTTGTCCTGCGAGGGGTCGTAGGGAATGGCGTCGGGCAGATCGGCCAGAGCGCGCAGCACCGGATAGACCGCCGTGTAATCCTGCCTCCCCCGGCCATCGGCGCGCGTGACGGAATAGGATTGCAGCGCCGCGGCCCCCATGAAGACCGGCGCATTGACCCGCGCGGCAAGATTCAGCGCCAGCACCAGATCCTTATGCGCCAGATCCACCGGGAAGCCCGCCTCAAGATCGCCCTTCAGCACCTTGTTCGGATAGGTCACCCGCATATGGCCAAGGCCAGCGATCGTGCCGCGCATCACATCCAGCGCCAGCCGGATATCCAGCCCCGACGCCTCGGCCAGGGTCAGCACCTCGGCGGTCAGCGCATTCAGCGAGATGCCCATGAAGTTGTTGATCACCTTGACCCGGGAGCCGTTGCCGACCGCACCGCAATCGAGCGTCTTGTTGCCCATCGCGTCGAACAGCGGCTTTGCGGCCTGAAGGTCGTCGGGCGTCCCCGAGGCCAGGATCAGCAGCGCCCCCCGCGCCGCCTCCAGCGCCGAGCGTCCGACCGGGGCATCGACCAGCCGATGCCCCCTGGCCGCCAATCGGGCCGCCAGGGCCTCGGTCTCCTCGGGCAGGATGGTCGACATGTTGATCACCACCGCATCGGTCGGCGCGCCCGAGAGCGCGTCCTCGTCGCCCAGCAATGCTGCCTCGACATGCGCGGCGGTGGGCAGCATGGTCACCACAAAGGCCGCGCCTGCCATCGCCTGCGCGGCCGAGGCCGCCACCTTGCCCCCTTCGGCCGCAAGTCGGGCGCCCGCATCGGGCGCAAGGTCGAAACCCGTGACCTCAAGCCCCGCCCGCACAAGATTGATCGCCATGGGCAGCCCCATGGTGCCCAGGCCAATGAATCCGACTGTCATCCCTCTCTCCTCCCTGTGGTCCGGGTTCAGTCCCGGGCCGCCTCGCCGTCCAGATCCTTGAAGGTCTCGGTCACCACCCGCATCGCATCCAGCGAGGCCGGAACTCCGCAATAGATGGCGCTTTGCAGCACGACCTCGATGATCTCCTCGCGGGTCACGCCGTTCTGGATGGCGCCCCGCAGATGGATGCGCAGTTCATGCGGGCGGTTCATCGCAATCAGCATCCCCAGGTTCAGCAGGCTGCGGTCGCGGCGCGCCAGGCCCGGGCGGCCCCAGACCTCGGCCCAGCAATATTCGGTGACCAGCTTTTGCAGGGGGGCGGTGACATCCGTCGCCGCGGCGATCGAACGGTCCACATAGGCGCTGCCAAGCACGTCGCGCCTGATCTCGATCCCTTTTTCGAAGCGCTCACCTGTGAGGTCGGGGTGACGTGTCATGTCTTCTCCTGCCATTCCAATGGCATTATTGCCAAATCGTCATACAATATCCCGCAATCCCTTGCCCTGGTCAATATTGTAGTATCATCTTATCGTATGCTGTGTTGACAGTATGGTTGGATCCGCCATGTTCGCGCCGACAAGGATCTTGCAGGAGAGGAGGCCTGCCCCGATGACGGCAATCGAACCATTCGAACTTTTCGCCATCCGCTACGCCCGTCACAGCGGGCGGCGGGGCGCGGACAATTTCATTGACGGCACGGATCTGCACGATCAGGGCTCGGACCTGTTCTATTACGTCTGGGTCGCGCGCCGGTCGGACCGCTGCTTCGTGATCGACACCGGCTTCGGCCCCGAGGCCGCCGCCGCGCGCGGGCGCAGCCTGGAGATCCGGCCCGCCGAGGGCATCGCGCTGCTGGGGATCGATGCGGCGCGGGTGGACGAGGTGATCCTGACCCATCTGCATTACGACCATGCCGGCACGCTGGGCGATTTCGGATCGGCGCGCTTCCATCTGCAAGCGGACGAGGCGCGCTATGCCACCGGCCCCTGCATGTGTCATGCCAGCCTGCGCCATCCCTTCGACGTCGAAGATGTGGTGGGCTTTGTCCGGCTGAACTACGCCGGGCGGATCTGCTTCCACGACCATGTCAGCCAGTTGGCCGACGGGCTGACCCTGCACCGCACCGGCGGCCATTCCGACGGCTTGCAGGTGGCGCGGGTCTGGACGCGGCGGGGCTGGGTGGTCATAGCCTCGGACGCGACCCACCTTTACGCCAATTACCGCAACAACCGGCCGTTCCCTGCGGTCTATCATGTCGGCGACCTTCTGGACGGCTATGCCACCCTGCGTCGGCTGGCCGATAGCGACGACCATATCATCCCGGGCCACGATCCGCTGGTGATGGATCTCTACCCGCCGCCCGCCGCCCATCTGGCCGGGCGGGTCGTGCGGCTGGATGTCGCCCCGAGGGAGCTGTGAACATGCGCGATCTTGAGGGGCGCACGGCCCTTGTCTCCGGCTCCACCACCGGGCTGGGCTACGGCGTGGCAAACGCCCTGGCGGCGCGCGGCGCCCGCGTCGTGATACATGGGCTGGCCCCGGCGCGAGAGGGCGAGGCCATGGCCGCCGCGCTGTCCCGGGATCACGGGGTGGAAAGCTGGCATTCCGGCGCCGACCTTGCCGATCAGGCCGCGACCGAGGCGCTGTGCGATCAGGTTCTCGGCCGTTTCGGGCGCTGCGACATCGTGGTGAACAATGCGGTGATCCGCCATTTCAAGCCGGTCGAGGAATTTCTTCCCGAGGAATGGAACCGCGCCCTGTCGGTCAACCTGTCCTCGGCCTTTCATTTCGCCCGGGCCTTCGTGCCAGGGATGAAGGCGCAGGGCTGGGGCCGCATCATCAACATGTCCTCGATCTACGGCCAGCGCGGCGCCGAGAGCCGGATCGACTATGTGACCACCAAGACCGCGCTTCTGGGCATGACGCGCGCCCTTGCGATCGAACTGGCCCGAACCGGCATCACCTGCAATGCCGTCGCCCCCGGCACCGTGCCGACCGAGGCGATCACCGCGCGCATCGCGGGGCTGGCCCAGGCTGCGGGCCAGAGCGAAGCCGAGGCCGAAGCCGATTATCTGGTTGGCCGCAACCCGACGCGCCGCTTCGTCGAGATCGGCAATGTCGCGGCCCTGATCGGATTTCTCTGCTCGGACGCGGGGCAGGACATCACCGGCGCGACCCTGCCGATCGACGGCGGATGGTCGGCGCTGTGAGACGGACCCAGGGAGGGGATGCGATGAGACTGGATGGGAAGACCTGCCTGATCACCGGGGCGGCGGGCGGCATCGGCATGGCCATGGTCGCGGCCTTTCTGGCCGAAGGCGCCCGCGTCATCGCCACGGACCGGGATCTCGCAGCGATTGAGACCGCCGCCGCCGCCCTGCCCGCAGGCATGCCGGGGCGGTTGTATCCGCATGCGCTGGACGTCACCGATGACGCGATGATCTCGGCGCTGAACCAACGGCTTGAGGCCGCCGGTCTTGGCCCGGATGTGCTGGTCAACAATGCCGCCGCGATCCGCATCGGCAAGTTGCTTGACACCGCGCCCCAGGATCTGGACCTGGTCTATTCGGTGAACATGCGCGGCCTTTTGCAGGTCACACGCGGCTTCCTGCCCGGCATGATCGCGCGCGGTGGCGGCAATGTGCTGAACATGGCCTCTCTGGCGGGGGTGCATGCCATGCATGAACGCTTCGCCTACAGCGCCTCGAAGGCTGCCATCGTGATGATGACCCGCGCCATCGCCATCGATTATGTCGATGACCGCATCCGCTCGAACTGCATATGCCCGGCGCGGGTCGAGACGCCCTTCGTCACAGGCTATCTGCAGCGCTACTATCCCGACGAGGTCGAGGAACGGTTCCAGGCCCTGGCGGCCTATCAGCCGCTGGGCCGGATGATCCGCCCGGACGAGGTGGCGGCGATGGCGGTTTTCCTCGCCTCGGACGAATCGGCGATGATCTCCGGCCAGTCCTTCGTGATCGACGGCGGCGTGACCGCGGGCGATCAGCCGGGCGCGAGAATCGGCGCCAGGGGCTGAGTTGCGGCTGCCGCCTGGCCTGCGCTGGCGGAGGGTTCCGCCGCGCCTGCCCGACCGGCGCGACACGATCTGCGCGACGGTGATCGGGGCCCGGCCTGCAATGATGATGGTCCGAGCAATCCCGCTTGCGGCGAGGCGGGGGCCGAAGCCCCCGGCCTTCAGCGGTCCAGCACCGCCCGCAGGACCCGGGCAAGATCGGCCTCGGGCGAGGCAGTCATGCCGGTGGCGCGCCATGCGACATGGTGGTCGGGGCGCACCAGCAGGCAGCCGTCGTCGCGGATTTCCGACAGGCGCGCCCATTCCCCGCTGTGATCGACATGCGGCCGACGCGGCCCGATGACATGGACCGCCAGCTCAAGCCCCAGATCCGCCGCCACCGCCTGCGCCGCCTCTGCCCAGGCCTCTCCGCCCAGGCCGGTCAGCAGGGTGAAGCGGCCATGACCGCAAAGGTCCAGCGTCGACACCTCGGCCCCGGTGTCATGGCGATAGAGCCAGACATGCGGCAGGCGCGCGCCCGGCCAGGTGGTGGGCTGGGCATGCAGATCGGCATCCAGTTGGAAGGCCGGTTCGATCTGCCCGTCCGTCACCGCCGCGCCCGAGCGGTAGCGCTGGTTCATCTCGACCCCATGGGCGTCGAATTCGTATTTCTTGAAGGCGATCGCCTTGCGGACCGCTTCGCGCTGCGCCTCGGCCTCGGGCGTGCCTTCGGTGCGGGCCTGCAGATTCTGCTGCATCTGCTCGGGGCTGACCCCCTCGGCCATGCCAAGGGCGGCAAAGATCGGCCCGGTTTCGGCGATGGACTGGTTGGCGCGGGTGACGATCTGTTTTGCGATCGGCGCGCGCTCGGCGTCATAGCTGTCCAGCAGCCGCGCGCCCGCCTGCCCCTTCAGCACCATGGCCAGCTTCCAGGCCAGGTTGAAGGCATCCTGGATCGAGGTGTTGGAGCCCAGCCCGTTCGACGGCGGATGGCGGTGGATCGCATCGCCCATGCAGAACACCCGGCCGTTGGCGGTGCGGGTGGCGTAATAGTTGTTCACCGTCCAGACATTGGCCGAAAGCAGTTCGATCTCCAGATCCGGGTCGCCGATCAACTGGCGCGCCACGCCGGTTGCGAATTCCGGCGTCACCTCGGGCTCCGGGCCGTTGATGTCATAGCCCCAGACGATCAGCCATTCGTTCCACGGCCGCACCATCCGCACCAGTCCCATGCCGATGCCGCCCACATCGGCGCCGGGCTGCATGACCCAGTAAAGGACCGAAGGCCGGTGGGCGACGTATTTCGTCAGATCGGCGCGGAACAGGATATTCATGCTGCCGCCGACGCCCATCTTGCCCTCGAAGGGCAGGCCGGCATGTTCGGCCACCAGCGATTTCGCCCCATCGGCGCCCACGAGATATTTCGAGCGGATGGTGATCTCCTTGCCCGACAGCCGGTCGAGGCAGGTGGTGGTCACCCCCGTCGCATCCTGTTCGTGGCGCAGATATTCGGTCGACATCCGCGCCTGGGTGCCGCGCTGGCAGGCGGTCTTGAACAGGAGAGGCTCCATATAGGTCTGCGGCAGGTCGTTCATCCGGCTGGGCGAGGTCATCAGATGCTCGGCCCGCGACAGCGGATGGTTGCCCCAGGCCTTCATCCGGCCGATCTCTTCCCCGGCAAGGCTTTCGCAGAAGATGTTCTCGCCCATCAGGTCCTGATGGCTGGCGAACATATAGGCCTCGTCCTCGACCTCGCGGCCCAGGTCGCGCAGCACCTCCATGGTGCGCTGGTTGGTGATATGGGCGCGCGGCGTATTGGCCAGCCAGCGGTAGCGGTTCACCACCATGTTGGCGATGCCGTAGCTGGACAGCAGCGCCGCCGTGGCCGAGCCCGCAGGCCCGGTGCCGATGATCAGCACATCCGTGCTCATGTCTGCCATGGGTTTCCTCCCGTTTGGTCGATGGGGCCGGGCCTCCCGCCCGGCCATGATGTCAAAGCGTCGGCGCTTGCCCGGCCCATGCCGCCTGCAACAGCGCGCGGATGCCCTCGCGCGTCACCGGACGGGGATTCCAATAGGGATTGGCCGAGGCGAGATCGGCGGCGCGGTCCAGATCGCTTTCCTTCAGGCCCAGATCGCGCAGCGCCATAGGCGCGCCCACGTCCCTGGCGAAATGCCATAGGCCAAGGCCCGCATCGCCATGGCCGAACAGATCGACGACCGGCGCCAGAAGATCCGGCACCGCGCCCGCGTTGAAGGCGATGGCATGGGGCAGGATCACCGCATGGGTTTCGGCATGCGGCAGATCGAAACTGCCGCCCAGCGTGTGGCAAAGCTTGTGGTGCAGCGCCATGCCGACCTGCCCCAGCACGGTGCCGCAAAGCCAGGCGCCGTAAAGCGTCTCGCCCCGGCCCGACACGCCTTCGGGCCGGGCGATGACCCTGGGCAGGCTGTCGCGGAAGGCCCGCAACCCCTCCACCGCCATGAGCGAGGACAGGGGCGAGCGGTCGCGTGCGTAAAGCCCCTCGGCCGCATGGGCCATCGCGTTCAGCGCCGAGGTCACGGTCATCGCCACCGGCAGGCTGGTGACCAGTTCGGCATCGTAAAGGATCACCTCGGGCTGGACCCTCGCGCTGGTCTGGGTGGTCTTCACCCCGTTTTCGGTCTGGCCCAGAATGGCGGTCGCCTCGGACCCGGCATAGGTGGTGGGCACCACGATCTGCGGCAGATCGGTGCGCAGCGCGATGGCCTTGCCGAGCCCCGTCGTCGACCCGCCGCCGACCGCGATCAGCACATCGGCCCGCAAGTCGCGCGCGAGCATAGTGGCCTCTTCCGAGACATCGACCGGCGTATGCATCGCGGCCCCGGTATAGCGCCCGACCGCGCGCGGCCCGCAAAGTTCGGCGAACTCATCCGCCATCGCCGCCTGATGCGGCGTGGTCAGGATCAGCGCCCGCGTCGCGCCAAGCGCGTCGATCTCTTCCGCCACGGCGGAGCGGACGCCTGCGCCAAAGCGCACACGCACGGCGGCGCTATGCGCGGTGAACGCATCACGGAAAAAGGACATCGGGTTCCTCCCCTGTATCGACCTGAAATCTAGCGCCGAGCAACATAGATATTGATCGGATCAGCCCGTTATTATATGCCTTTAAGGCATGAAGCTGGACAGCGAACATCTGGAGATTCTGGCCGCGATCGTCGAACGCGGCGGCCTGACCGAAGGGGCGGATGCGCTTGGCAAGTCGCAGCCCTCGGTCTCGCGCTCCATGGCGCTCCTGGAAGAGCGCATCGGCCTGCCGCTGTTCGAGCCGGGCCGCCGCCCCCTGCGCCCGACCGAGCTGGGGGCGAGCCTTGCCCGCCTGGGGGCCCGCATCCATGCCGCCAACAAGGAGGCCAGCCTTCTGGTGCATCGCTTCCGGCAGGGCCTGGCGGGGCGGTTGCGGGTCGGCGGCTCGCCGATCTTCATGGACGGGGTCGTGGCCTCGATGATCGCGGAATTCCAGTCGCGGCATGCCGATGTGCAGATCGACCAGTCCTATGGCTATTTCGAGCAGTTGGAGGCGGGCCTGCGCAATGGCGGGCTGGATGTCGCCATCCTGCCGCTGCACCCCGGGCAGGTGCCGCCGGATCTGGATTTCATGCCGTTGCTGTCCGGCAACAACGTCATCGCCTGCCGGGCGGGGCATCCGCTGACCCGCACCAAGGCGATCACGCTGAAAGACATCGCGCCCCATGCCTGGATCGCGCCGCCCGCCAACAGCCCGCTGTATCGCGATCTTCAGCGCGCGTTGAAAAGCATCGGGCAAGAGGATTTCCGGGTGAATTTCTCGGGCGGGACGCTGGCGTCGATCCAGTCGGTGCTGACCGGATCGGATGCGCTGACCGTGCTGCCCTATTCGGTGGTCTTCCTGTCGCGGCGCACCATCCCGCTGGAGGCGCTGCCGCTGAAGATCGATCATGCCGAACGCCAGCTCGGCATCCTGAGCGTGACCGACCGGCAGGCGCCGCCCGCGGTGCGCCAGCTTACCGGATTTCTGCTGGCCGAGTGCCGGAGATTGCAGGAACGCATGGATCATGACCAGCAGATCACCCGGCGACGGGGCTGAGGGCGGTCATTTCAACGCCACATAGCTGGCCGCGTCCAGCGTGGCGATGCGGACCGCCACGCTCAACCCGCTGGCCGCCCCCAGAATGGCCCGGATCTCGGCCGCCACCTCTTGCAGGCGCGCCCGGCTGCGGCTGGCATGGGGCAAGATATGCAATTCGGTGTTGATGCGGGGCTGATCGGCCAGCGCCAGCACCGGAAGCACCGCGAACTGGCAGGCGGCCGGAGCCACCGCCAGCCGGTCGCACAACATCGTCCGCAGATCGGGCAGCCGTGCGGCAATCTCCTGCCGCACCGCCTCGAACGCCGCCTCGTCGACATAGATCTTCACATTGGGCATGATGGCCTCAGGCAGGAACCAGGATGAAATCGAAGGGCGAGCGCCACAGGGTCTCGGCGCCCTCCAGCCGCTCGTAGCGCGCGACGAGGCTGTTCTTCACGCCGAAGACCGCGTCCGAGGTCAGGTATTCGTCGCCGCCGACAAAGGTATGCGTGACCAGCTTCTGCCAGCCCGGCTTGGTGACCAGGTAATGCATATGCGCAGGGCGGTAAGGGTGGCGCCCCAGATGCCCCAGCATCTGCCCGACCGGCCCGTCATCGGGGATCGGATAGCTGACCGGCTTGATGCCGCGAAAGGCATAGCGCCCGTCCGGTCCGGTGATGAACCGGCCCCGGTTGTTCCATTTCGGCTGGATACCGGGCTGCTGCACGTCATAATAGCCGTCGGCATTGTCGGACCAGACATCGACGGTGACGCCCTCGATCGGATTGCCGTCCAGATCCAGCACCCGCCCCTCGAACAGGCAGCTTTCGCCCTTGCCGTCCAGGCTGATATTGTCGCCCATGGCCCGGATCGGGGCGCCCTCGACATGGAAGGGGCCGAAGACGGTATTCTCGGTCGCGCCTTCCGGGCGGCGGTTGTTGATCGCATCCACCAGCATCGACACGCCCAGCGTGTCCGAGAGCAGGATGAACTCCTGCCGCTCGCCCGAGCAGATCTGGCCGGTGCGGGTCAGGAACCCGATGGCATATTCCCACTCCTCGGGCGTCAGGGCGACGTCCTTGACGAAATCGTGCAGATGCCGGGTCAGGCTGGACATGACGCGGGCCAGCCGCGGATCGGTGCCCGGGCCGATGCGCCCGTTCACGGTTTCGGTGGAATTGGCTTCGGTGAAATAGCTCATGATCCCTGTCCTTCAAAAGATCAGTTGGCGGAACCGGCGCGTGGTGCCGCATGCGAGAGCGACAGCGGGTCGAGGCCGGTATGCTGGAGGAAGCTGCCCCACAGGCCACGGCGCGCGAACAGCATGATCGCGATGCCGATCAGCCCAAGGACGATCAGATAGACGGTGCCGAAATCGGCCAAGAGCCGCTCCAACCCGTAGAAGACGAAAACGCCGACGACCGGGCCGGGCAAGGTGCCGATGCCGCCGATCACCACGATGAAGATGACGAAGGCCGTCCAGTCCAGCAGCGAGAACGCCGCATCCGGCGAGATGCGCCCGATCTGGATGAACAGAAGCCCGCCGCAAATCCCGGTGCCGAAGGCTGTCAGCAGGAAGACCAGCGCCTTGAGGCGGGTCGGATCGACTCCGACCGCCCGCGCGGCCATGGGGTTGTCGCGCACCGCCTGCAACCCCAGCCCCATGCGCGAGCGCAGGAAGGCCCAGCTTGCCACCAGCATCACCACCACCAGGGCCAGCGCCAGCCAATAGGTCAGCGCATCGACCGCCGCCGCCTTCGATCCGCCGATCAGGGCGCGCACGGTCTCGGCCCCCCACATCTCTTGCGCGGCGCCCTTGGGCAGAGAGGTGCCGGTGCCGCCGCCAAGCGCCTTCCATTGGCCAAGGCTCAGCCGGGCGATCTCGGCCACCACCCAGGTGCCGATGGCGAAATAGGCGCCATTCAGGCGGAAGGTGAAGAAGGCCACCGGCACCGACAGCGCCATGGCGACCAGCCCGCCGACCAACAGCCCCGCCAGCGGGTCCATCCCCCAAAGGATGACGCAGGCGAACATCGTATAGGCGCCGATGCCGACAAAGGCCTGTTGTCCCACCGAGACGAGGCCCGCAAAGCCCGCCAGCATGTTCCAGTTCAAGGCCAGCACCAGCAGGCACAGCACCATGAACAGATCCTGAACCAGCGCCCGGCTGCCGATCACCGGCAACGCCGCCAGAAGCGCGACGGCCGCCAGCAGGATCAGGGGAAGAAGCGTCTTTCTCATCATCGTGCCCTCAGTCATTGGCGCGCGGGAACAGCCCGCGCGGGCGCAGGAGCAGCACGACGACAAAGGCCAGATGTCCGGCAAGGATCTGCCATTCCGGGTTCAGCGCCGCACCGAATGCCTGCGCCAGCCCGATCACCAACCCGCCCGCCAGCGTGCCCCACAGGCTGCCGAGGCCACCGATGATCACCGCCTCGAAGGCGTAAAGCAGCCGGACCGGGCCGGTGGCGGGGTCGAAATTCGCCCTTGCCCCAAGGTAGAGCGCGGCAATCGTCGCCACGACCAGCGCGATGCCGGTGGCGATGGCAAAGATCGAACGCGGGCGGATCCCCATCAACTGCGCCGTCACCGGATCATCCGATGTGGCGCGGAAGGCCCGGCCAAGCGCCGTGCGGTAAAACAACTGGTTCAGGCCCCAGATCACCACCATGGCCGAGCCGAAGGTGATCAGCGGCATCACCCCCACCGTCACCGGGCCGAGCGGCAGCGACTGCGCCTCGATCGGCCCCACCGGCAATTTGCGGCTGTCGGCGGAAAAGCCCATCAGCAACGCATTCTGGATCACCACCGACAGGCCGAAGGTCACCAGCAGCGGCGGCAGGATATCCTCGCCCAGCACCCGGTTCAGAAGCGCGGTCTGCAAAAGCCATCCCAGCGCGAACATCAGGGGCAGCGCCAGGGCCGCCGCCAGAAACGGATGCACGTCCAATGCCGTGCCAAGCCCCAGGATCAGATAGGCCCCCAGCACGATCAGGTCGCCATGCGCCAGATTGACCAGCCGCATGATGCCGAAGACCAGCGAGAGCCCGGCGGCGAACAGCGCGTAAAGCCCGCCCAGCATCAGGCCCTGGATGAATGTATCAAGCCAGATCATGCGTGCCGCACTCCGAAATAGGCGTCGTGGATCGCATCGCGGCCAAGGCTTTCGGGGCGGCCCGACAAGGTGATCCGCCCCTCCATCATGCAATGCACCATATCGGCGACCTTCAGCGCCTGGCCGATATCCTGCTCCACCACTACGATGGCGGTGCCGCTGTCGCGGATGGTGGGGAAGGCGGCATAGATCTCGCGGATCACCACCGGGGCGAGGCCAAGGCTCAGCTCGTCGCAAAGCAGCACGCGCGGGTTCGACATCAGCGCGCGGCCAATGGCGACCATCTGCTGCTGGCCGCCCGAGAGCGCGGTGCCCGGATGGTCGCGGCGATCGCGCAGGACCGGGAACAGCGCGTAGATCCGCTCCAGGTTCCAGAACCCGTTGCCCTGCCGCGCATGGGCGCCGATGCGCAGGTTCTCCTCGACCGTCAGGCTGGGAAACAGCCGCCGCCCCTCGGGCACCATGGCGATGCCCGCGCGCAGGATCTCGGGGGCGGCCATGCGGTCGATCCTTGCGCCCGCCAGCGCGGCGCTGCCGCCCGAGACGCGGGCAATGCCGGTGATCGCCCTCATCAGCGTGGTCTTTCCCGCGCCATTGGCCCCGATGATCGCAAGGGTCTGGCCCGGATCCAGCGTCAGATCGACGCCGAACAGCGCCTGAAAATCCCCGTAATGCGCGGTAAGGCCGCGCAGTTCCAGCAGCGGGCTCATGCCTCGATCCCCAGATAGATCTCGCGCACCTCGGGCGCCGCCATCACCGCCTCGGGCGCGCCGATCATCAGCATCCGGCCGAAGTTCAGCACCATCAGACGGCTGACCACCGAGGTCAGCGCATGCAGCACATGCTCGATCCAGATGATCGCGGTGCCCTCGGCATGGATGGCGCGGATGGTGGCGACCAGTTCGACGCATTCGGCATCGGTCAGCCCGCCCGCGATCTCGTCCAGCAAGATGACGCGGGGGCGCGTGGCCAGGGCGCGGGCCAGTTCCAGCCGTTTGCGATCCAGCAGCGGCAGGCCGCCCGCCTTGCGGTCTGCCATCCGCGCAAGCCCGGTGCGGCGCAGGATGTCCATGCATTGCGTCGGAGCATCCCCGGCCGACAGGCCGCCGCCAAAGCGTGCCGCGACCAGCAGGTTCTCGTAGACCGAGAGATGGCCGAAAGGCTGCGGGATCTGGAAGGATCGCCCGATGCCGCTGGCGCAACGCTGCATCGGCGTCTCGTCGGTGATGTCGCGCCCGTCCAGCAGGACCCGGCCCCGGTCGGGGCGCAGGTTTCCGGTGATCAGGTTGAACAGCGTGGATTTGCCCGCGCCATTGGGCCCGATGATGCCAAGCGCCTCTCCGGGTTCCAGCGCGAACCCCACGTCATCGGTGACCTTGAGCGCGCCGAAACTTTTCGACACGCCCTGCAGCGACAGGATCGCCATGGCGTTACCCCCCTTTGCCCGCCCTCCCCGGCAGGCCCCTTGCGCCCATTCTAGGGCCGCGATCCGGCCAAGGTGATCGGATGATCGGCCCTCAATATCGCATCCTGTTATGAAGCGGCGGGATCAGGCCTCGGCCGCGATCATCTCGGCGGCCTTCTCGCCGATCATCACCGCGGGCGCATGCGTATTGCCCGAGACGATGCGCGGCATGATCCCGCAATCGGCGATGCGCAGCCCTTCGAGCCCATGCACCCGCAGCCGCGCATCCACGACCGCCATCGGGTCCTCCCCCATCTTGGTGGTGCCGACCGGGTGGAAGATCGTGGTGCCGATCTCGCCCGCCAGGCGGGCAAGGCTCGCATCATCCTCTGGCCCCGGCCCGGGCTTCAGCTCTCGCGGGGCGTAGCGCGCCAGATGGGGTTGCGCCATCAGACGGCGGGCATGGCGGATGCTGTCGGCCGCGACCCGACGGTCGGCCTCGGCCGAGAGGTAATCCGGCTGGATCGCGGGGGCGGCGTTCGGATCGGCGCTGCGCGCATGGCTGCGGCCGGTGGACTCCGGGCGCAGATTGCAGACCGAGACCGTCAGCGCGGCGTCGCGGTGCAGCGGCTGGCCAAAGGCATCCAGCGACAGCGGCTGCACATGATATTCGATATTGGCGCGGGCCTGCCCGGCGTCGGAGCGCGAAAAGATGCCCAACTGGCTGGGCGCCATCGCCATCGGCCCCGATTGCGTCAGAGCATATTGCAGCGCGATCCCGGCCTTGCCCCACAGGCTGCGGGCGCGATCGTTCAATGTCCTTGCGCCGGAAATGCCGAAGATCATCCGCAATTGCAGGTGGTCCTGCAAATTCTCGCCCACGCCGGGCAGGGCATGGCGCACCCCGATCCCCAGGGATTGCAGCACATCGGGCTGCCCGATGCCCGACAGTTCCAGCAGATGCGGCGAGCCGATGGCCCCCGCCGCCAGCACGACCTGCGGCGCGCGCACCTGATGCGCCTGCCCGCCGCGCCGGAAGGTCAGCCCGGTGACGCGCCGCCCCTCCATCTCCAGCCGGGTGACCTGCGCCTCGGTCAGGATGCGCAGGTTGGGGCGCCGCCGCACCGGATCGAGAAAGGCCTTGCGGGCGTTCCAGCGGATGCCGCGCCGCTGGTTCACCGGGAAATAGCCGACGCCTTCGTTGTCGCCGTCGTTGAAATCGCCCGCATCGGGGATGCCCATCTGCCGCGCGGCCTGCGCCACCTCGTCCAGGATCGGCCAGCGGAGGCGCTGCGCCTCGACCCGCAATTCGCCATCGGTGCCGTGATATGCGTCCGCCGGGCCGAAATGGCGCTCGGACCGGCGAAACAGCGGCAGCACATCCGCCCATCCCCAGCCCGGATTGCCCAGGTCCCGCCACAGGTCGTAATCCTGCCGGTGCCCGCGCATGTAGATCATGCCGTTGATCGACGAGCATCCGCCCAGAACCTTGCCGCGCGGATAAAGCAGGCTGCGCCCGTGCAGGCCCGGCACCGCATCGGTGCGAAATCCCCAGTCGAGCCGGGGATTGCCGATGGCGAAAAGATAGCCCACCGGGATATGCACCCAAGGGTGGTTGTCGCTTTTCCCGGCTTCGATCAGCAGCACCTTGCGGCGCGGATCGGCGGAAAGGCGGTTGGCCAGCACGCAGCCGGCCGATCCGGCGCCGACCACGACCACATCGAAAGCCCCGAATTCGGGGGCGGGATCAGCGGAAGACATCGCGATCCTCCTGTGCCATCAGGGTCAGGCTGGCATGGCCATCGGCCGCCTCGCGCAGGCGATGCCAGCGCCGGTCGAGGTAGACCAGGGATTCCAGTTCCGGCGCGCCGGGGGCCCTGCCCGCCGCCCCTTCCAGCAATTCGGCCACGACCACTGTCGCGCCCTCGACCGGCAAGGCGCCCTTGATACGGGCGCGGAACCACGTCTTCACCGCCGTGTAGCGCGGCTCTCCGCCGGGCAGGCGCGCCCATGGCACATCGGCCCCGAAGCGATCCGCGCCGGGTGTGGCGCCAAGGCGCGCCAGATCCAGATCGGCAAAGCGCAGCAGATGGACCACCAGCCCGCCCGCCGCCAGCACCGCCGCCGTGGACCCCGATTTCGACGACAGCGAAAAGGCCACCGTCGGCGGCGCGGAACTGACCGAAATCAGCGAGGACACCGTCATCGCCACCGGCCCGTCACCGGGATCGGCGGTGATCACCGCCACCCCGGCGGGGTGACAGCGAAAGGCCTCGCGGAAGGCGAGGGACAGGGCCTGGTCGGTCATGCGCGGCTCTCCGATGAAGCCGGGCCGGGGCGAACCGGCCCGGCGTTTGGGCTTACTTCTTCTCGATCAGGTCGTAGAACTGCCAGACGCGATCCGACCATTGGCCGCCGATCTCGCGCCCTGCCGCCGTCACGATCGAGGGCGCGATGGTGAAGTGGTTGGCCGCCACCATCATGTCGCGGAAGGTGCGCTGGATCACCCCCGTCCGCAGCCCCGCCCCGCCCGAGGCGCGATAGGCGAAGTTGCAAACATCGACGCCGACCTCATGGATCTGCGACTTGGCCAGATGGACAAGGCTGATCTGACGGGTGGTCATCATCTGGCCAGTCTCGGCCAGATGCTCGATCTCGGACCAGACCTCCATCACCAAGGCGCGGGCGGCGCGGTAGCCGGCCTCGGCGCGGCCATAGTCGTGCCAGAACTTCTCGCTTTCGCCCAGGGCGCCCGCGCGGCCCGATTTCGACCGGGCGAAACCCGCGATCTCGTCAAGCATCCGCCGCCCCGCCCCCATCGCCCAGCCGGTATGGCCGATCGCGGCCAGGCCGACGATGCCCAGCGAGAACAGCTCTTTCAGGCGCTGCGGCGGCGCGGTCAGGATCGGGAACACCAGATCCTCGGCGATGAACACATCCTCGGCGGCATAGTCGATGGAGCCCGTGCCCTTCAGCCCCAACACATCCCAGTTGCCCAGTTGCTTGTGCTCGGGAATCGGCGCATGGGCGCACATGACGATGACGTTTCCGGCCTCGTCCTTGGCGGGCTTGCCGGTGCCGTCATCGACGAAACAGGCCGAATGCGACCAGGTGGCGTGGCTGAAGCCCGACCCATAGGACCATTTCCCGGTCAGCGTATAGCCGCCCTCGGTCTTTTTCAGCATGCCCAGGGGCGCGCCCTGCCCCGAGAAGCGGTTGTCGGTGCCGGGTCCGAACAGCCGTTCCACCGCGCTGTCGGGCAGGAAGGCCGCCGACATGGCGCCGATGCAGCAATGCACCATCGACACCCAGCCGGCCGAGCCGGAATGATAGCTGACCGCCTCCAGCAGTTGCAGCACCTCGGTCGGGCGCATCTGGGCGCCGCCCAGTTCCTCGGTCGCCAGAAGATGCGAGAAGCGCAAGGGCTTCAGCAGGGCAAAGCTTTCGGGTGTCAGCTCTCCCGCGGTCTCGTCCGCGGGGGCATTGGCCTCAAGCTGGGGGCCGATCTCGGCGATCTGCTTGAGCAGCGCGCGATAGTCGACGGTCTTGCCCCAGTAGCCGTGGTTCATGGGCTTGTTCATCTTGCTCCTCCTCAGGATGCGGGGATCAGGCGGCGAGGAAATCGCCGATGGCTTTCAGGGTTTCAGGGCGTTCCTGCGGCACCAGATGGCCGGTGTCGGGCACGGACAAAAGCTGCGCGTTCGGCAGGTTTTCCAGCCAGATCGGCGCTTGCGAGGCGGGCAGCAGCCGGTCCTCGCCGCCCCAGACCAGCAGGGTCGGATTGGTGATCCGCGCCATGAACCGCCTGAGGTTCGGATGCCCCATGCCGAAGGGCGCGCAAAGCCGCCCGACGGTCTCGCCCTCTCGCGCGCGGTCGGCCCCGAAGGCGGCGGCAAAGGCCGGGTCGCTGCCGTCGGGGAAGAATGTCGCGGCAACAGCCGGATCATGCGTCATGTAGCCGGGGAAATCCTGCGGCGCGATCCCGGCCAGGGGCGTCGCGGGGTGCGCGGGATCGTTCAGCCCGGCCGGAGCGATCAGCACCACCTTGTCGAAACGCTCACGCGCGAGGGCGGCGAGTTCGGTGGCCATCCACCCCCCCATGGAAAAGCCCATCAGATGCGGCTTTTCCGCCAGATCCAGCGCATCGAGCAAGTTCAGGTAATGCAGCAGCATATCGGTCAGATCGGCGATATGCGGGGCGGGGCCGGAAAAGCCCATGCCCGGATGGCTGGGGCAGAGCACGCGGAAACGATCCGCCAGCCCCCCCGCGAAATCGAAGCCCTCCAGCGTGGCGGCGCCATGCAGGAACAGGATCGGCTTGCCTTGCCCCACGGCCTTCACCACCGTCTGGACGCCGCCGATGTCATATTCCAACGTCTCGAAACCTACCGGCATCTCGTCACTCCCCTCAGGAAAAATCTGGTTCAAGACAATTCGGGCTGGATCAGCACCTTGCATTGCGTGGTGCGGCGGCGCAGGCCCTCGAACACCTGCGGCACCGGCGACAGGCCGATCCGGTCGGTGATCAGTTGCTGCGGGATGCCGCTGGTCAGCGCATCCAGCGCCACGCCGAATTCGTTCTTCTGGTGGAAGAAGACGGTGAAGATCAGCTCCAGCTCTTTCGACAGCGCGACGAAGGGGTCCCATTCGTCGCCGCCGATGCAAAGCCCGACGCCGATCACCTTGCCCTGCAACCGCACCGCCTCGGAGGCGGCCTGCAAGAGCCCGCGCCGCCCCACGCATTCAAAGACGATATCGGGCGGGCCGTCGCACAGATCGGCCAGGTTTTCGGCCAGCCTTTCGCCCGACAGCGCGAAATCGGTGGCGCCCAGGGCCAATGCGCGCTCGCGCTGATGGGAATGGATATCGGCCATCAGCACATGGCTTGCCCCCATGCGCCGCGCCCAGAACGCCACCAGCAGCCCGATGGGGCCCGCGCCGACGATGGCCACCCGGTCGCCCGGCTTCATGCCCGAGCGCACGATGCAATGCAGGGCGACCGACAGCGGTTCGGCCAGCGCGGCATCGGCCAGATCGACGCCTTCGGGCACAAGGCGGCATTGCCGCGCCGCGACGGTGACATATTCGGCATAGCCGCCGCCGATCAACTGCATCTCGGGGCAGCGCGCCGGATCCCCGGCCAGGCAGCGCGCGCAATGCCCGCAGCCCCGCATCGGCACCACCGCCACGCCGTCGCCGATCCGCAGCCCCCGCACGTCCGCGCCAAGCGCCACCACCTCGCCCGCGATTTCATGGCCCAGCACGAAGCCCGAGCCGATGCCGAAGGGCGCGGGATCCTCGGTGATATGCAGGTCGCTGCCGCAGATGCCGCAACTGGCGACGCGCAGCACCACCTCGTCGGCGCCAGGTGTGGGATCGGGTCGGGTCTCGACGCTGAGCGGCACCCCGACCGCATCAAAGACGACGGCCTTCATGGGTTTTCCTTCTTGATGATGAGGTGGCGGCGGATCGGGAACCAGGGCGCGTCCCAGCGTTTCGAGATCATGCCCCAGATGCCGCTGCGGGCGTAAAGCGCGACCAGCACGGTCATCAGCCCCAGCACGACGAAATAGCTGGCGCCGTATTCGCCGAACCAGCGATCCGCGAGGAAATAGATCAGCGCGCCGATCAGCACCCCCTCGATCGAGGCGATGCCGCCGACCATCACGATGAAGATCGCGATATTGGACCACATCGGATCGAAGGCCGAGGGCGGGTTGATACGCAGTTGCGCCATGAAATAGACCGCGCCCACCAGCCCGCAGCCCACCGCCGCCGCGACATAGATCATGAAGCGCAGGCGCTTGACGTTCACGCCCTGGCTCTCCGCCGCCACCGGATTGTCGCGCATCGCGATCAGCGCCAGCCCATAGCGCGAGCGCAGGAACCAGTAGCTGCCGCCGATGGTCACCAGGATCATCAGCGCGCAAAGAAGCGACATCGCCACATTGCGCTCGAAGGCGGAATAATCCCTCATCACCGAAAGCGACATGCCCGCCCCGGCATTCAGCCATCCCATGTTCGAGGCCACCAGCCGGAACACTTCGGCCACGACCCAGGTGCCGATGGCGAAATAGGGCCCGTCCAGCCGGTGCAAGAGCAGGTAGCACGGCACCGCCAGCGCGGCGGGCACCAGAAGCGACAGGAAGATGGCAATGAAAGGGTTGATGCCGAAGGTCTGGGCCAGCACGAAAAGCGCATAGCCCGCCGCCCCCATGAAGGCCTGTTGCCCCACCGAGACCAGCCCGGCATAGCCCGCCAGCATGTTCCACATCTGCGCCACCGCGATATAGCAGCACAGCTCCAGGATCATGCGGATGGTGCCGGTCCTGGCCCACCATGGCATCGCCACAAGCCCGATCACCACCAGCGCGAAAAGCACGATCGCGATGCGCCCCGAAGCCGTCTGGCGGCGCACCTGAAGTCGCGGCGCGGGCGTGGGGGAAGTTGCAGGAACAGAAGTCATGTCTCAGGCCTTTCCGAACAGGCCCTGCGGGCGGGTCGCCAGCACGAGCAGGAAAACGAGATGCCCGGCCAGCACGCCGAAACCGGGGTCGATGCGAAAGCCGATGGCCTGGGTGATGCCAAGCACCATCGATCCGACGAAGGCGCCCCAGATCGAGCCCATGCCGCCGATGATCACCGCCTCGAAGGCGTAGATGAGCTGCGCGCCGCCATCGGCCGGGGCCACGGTCGAGCGCAGCGACTGGAACACCGCCGCAAAGCCCAGGATGCCGACCGCGATGGCGGTGGCCGAGGCATAGACCTTGCGCGGGTTGATCCCCGTCATCGCGGCCGCCTCGACATCGGCCGCCGCCGCGCGCAGCGCCCGGCCAAAGCGCGTGCGCCTCAGCGTCAGGTCCAGCCCCCAGGTCAGGCCGATGGCGAAGACCAGCACGATCACCGGCAGAAGGCCGATATAGATGCCGCCAATCTGGATGGACTTGCTTTCGATCCCGCCACCCGGCAGCGACCGGCTGTTCGCCGACCAGATCTGCAGCATCAGGTTCTGCAAGGCCAGCGACAGGCCGAAGGTCGCGATCAGCGATGGCAGCGGATCCTCGCCCACCACCCTGTTCAGGATCGCCTTCTGCAGGATCCAGCCCAGCGCCAGCGCCAGCGGCACCAGCGCCACCATCACCGTGAACGGCCCGAGACCGAAGGACGAGGCCAGCGAGATTCCCAGCAGCGACAGCAGGATCACCAGATCGCCATGGCTGACATTGACGATCTTCATCACACCGAACATCAGCGCCATGCCAAGTGCATATTGCGCATACATGCCGCCCAGCAGCACGCCTTGCACCAGCGCGTCAAACCACTGCATGGGAACCTCCGAAATAGGCCTGGGAAATCGCGTCGCGGGTGACCTCGGCCGAGCGGCCGGTCAGGGTCACGCGCCCTTCGAGCAGGCAATAAAGCCGGTCGCTGGCCTGTTTCGCCAGCCCCACATCCTGCTCGACCAGAATGACCGAGGTGCCCTGCGCCCGCACCTCGGGCAGCGCGGCATAGATTTCGCGAATCACCTTGGGCGCAAGGCCCAGGCTGATCTCGTCGCAAAGCAGCAGTTTCGGCTGGCACAGAAGCGCCCGCCCGATCGAGACCATCTGCTGCTGCCCGCCGGACAGGCTTTGCACCGGAGTGCGGGCCTTTTCCTTCAGGATCGGGAACAGGTCGTGCAGGCGTTCCAGCGTCCAGCCGCCCTTGCGGCCCAGCCGTTCGGCCTGATCCATGGCCACGCGCAGATTGTCGTCGACCGACATGCCCGCGAAAAGGCGCCGCCCCTCGGGCACGATGGCAACGCCCATCTGCACCATGCGGTCGGTGGCGGTGCCGCCGATGGGCGCCCCCTCCATCCGCACCATCTCGGGCGCAACCGGCAAAAGGCCCATGATCGCGCGCAGGAAGGTGGATTTTCCCGCGCCATTGGCCCCGATCAGCGCCACGGCCTCGCCCGCCGCGATTTCGAAATCGATACCGTAAAGCGCCTGGAAATCGCCATAGCGCGCCACCAGCCGATGGGTGGAGAGAATGGCCCCGCTCATGCTTCGATCCCCATGTAGACGCGTTTCACTTCCGGGTCGGCGATCACGGCGTCCGGCGCGCCCTCGGCGATCTTTTCGCCGAAGTTCAGCACCATCAGCCGATCTGCCACGGCAAGCAGCGCGTGCAGCACATGCTCGATCCAGATGATGGTGACCCCCCGGTCGCGGATCCGGCGCACCAGCGCGACGAGGTCTTGCGATTCCTCCTCCGTCAGCCCGCCCGCGATCTCGTCCAGCAGCAAAAGCCTGGGGTCCGAGGCCAGCGCCCGCGCCAGTTCCAGCCGCTTGCGGTCGAGAAGCGTCAGCCCGCCCGCCCGCAGATTGGCCTTGTCCGCCAGTTCGCAATCCTCAAGCACCTGCGCGCAGAAGGCATAGCTGTCCTGTTCGGACTTGCCGCCCCCGAAGGCCGAGGCGACCAGCAGGTTTTCGAAGGTGGTCATGCCCGAATAGGGGCGCGGGATCTGATAGGTCCGCCCGATCCCCATCTTGCAGCGCCGGAAGGGCGGCTCTCCCTTCAGCGTCACGTCCCCCAGGCGGATTTCGCCGCCCGAGGGTTTGATATCGCCGCTGATCATGTTGAACAGCGTGGTCTTGCCCGCCCCGTTGGGGCCAAGAATGCCCAGCACCTCGCCACGATACACATCGAAGCTGACGCCATGCAGAACCCGCACCGCGCCAAAGCTCTTCGACACATCGCGCGCGCCCAGCAGAATGTCCCGGCTCATCCCGGCCACCAGATCCAGCATGATCACCAGGAGATCGGCACGATCTTCTGTTCCGGCGGGAACAGTTGGTTGACCGTGTTGTCGACGATCCTCAGGTCATAGGGCCACGCTTCGCCCTGGACCCACTGGCCACCGAAGATCGGCATGGTGCAGATGTTCTTGTGCGGGGTGCCCGCGAATTTCACCGGGCCGCAGACGGTGGTGATGTCGGTCGCCGCCATCGCCTCGCGGTTGGCCTCGCGGTCCAGCGGATCGGTCGAGCGTTTCAGGATGTCGATCGCGACCTCCAGCAGCGCGTGGGAATAGCCCAGCGGCTGGGTCCATTGCCGCTTCTGGTCGGCCTCCCACTGATCGGCGAGCGCGCGGCTGTCCTGCCCGGTCAGGGTCGAGGGGAAGGGGAAGGCCGGGGTCCACCAGACCTCGGAGGACATGCCGTTTCCAAGGGGGCCCATCGCCTCGACCCCGCCGGGGAACAGCAGCGCCGCCGCCACCGTCACCGCCTTTGGCTTGAAGCCCTGCTGGTTGCACTGGGTGACGAAGGTCTTCAGGTCGTCGGGATAGGTGATACCGCCGATGATCTCGCAGCCCGCCTGTTTGAAGGTGGCGATCTGGGCCGAGAAGTCGTTGGTCCGCGGCTGGAAATAGCCGGGAATGGTGACATCGTAGCCCGCGGCGCGGGTCGGGACCGGCAGGCCGTAATCTGCATTGCCCCAGGTCTCGCCGTCGATGTTCTGCGGGAACAGCATGCCGACCTTCTTGTTGGTCTCCAGCCCGTCCCAAAGGCCGACGAAGGTGTTCAGCGCCTCGTCCAGCCCCCAGAAGAAGTGGTAGGTCCAGTCGAATTCGCCGCCGCCGCGCGGGAAGACCACCGCCTGCCACGGCGCGCCCGACGAGATGCAGGGCGTCTCGTAGAGTTCGGATTGTTCCATCACCGGCAGGATCGTGTCGGTGGTCGAGGCGGGCACCATCAGGTGCACCTCGTCGTTCAGGATCAGATCGCCCGCGATCTCGGCGGCCTTGTTGGGGTTGGACTGGCTGTCGCGCTCCAGGATCTCCAGCTCATAGACATCGCCGTTGGCCGAGGTGATCTGCCCGCCCAGGGCGGCGCGGATCTTCTGGACCGTATAGCCGTCGGTCTCCCCGAACAGGCCCAGCGGGCCGGTGGCGGGGGTCACATAGGCCATCCTGATCTTGCCCGCCGTCTGGGCGCGCAGGATGCCGGGCAGCGCCAGCGACGAGGCAGCCATCCCCGCCCCCATGCCGCGCAGCATCGACCGGCGGCTGATCCCCGATCCGACAAGCTTGTTGTAATAGGTCATTGCGTTTCCTCCCTCGGGTTGATCCAGCGCGCTCCGCCCCTCCTCAAAGGCGGATGCGGACTGGCGGAAAATTCAGGTCATGCGGGTGAGCGAGCCGCCGTCGATCACGATCAGCGAGCCGGTGAAATAGCTGCCCGCGGGCGAGGCCAGCAGCAGCGCGAGCCCCTTGATATCCTCGACATCGCCGATCCGGCCGATCAGGGACTGGGCCTCGAACGCCTCGCGGTCGGCCTTGTTGCGCAGCCGTCCGCCCGCGATATTGGTGATGAAGGGGCCGGGCAGGATCGCGTTGACGCGGATGCCGTAGGCGCCCAGTTCCATCGCCATATGCCGCACGAAATGGTTCACCGCCGCCTTGGCGGGCATATAGCTGGTGCCGACGATGCTTTCGTTGATCTCCGCCGCGATGGAGGAGGTGACGATGATCTCGCCCGCGCCCTGCGGCTTCATGTGGCGCACGGCGTTCTTCACCGTGGTATAGACCGAGGTCAGATTGATCTCGATACCGCGGTCCCACTGGCTGTCGGGGATGTTCTCGATGGCCCCGTCGGGGTTGCGCTTGCCGTCCGGCGTCATGAAGCCGGGGCCGGGGTCGATCCCGGCATTGGCGAAGACGGTGTCGATCCGGCCATGGCGGTCAGCCACCTTGTCGAAGGCCGCGGCCATCGCCGGGCGATCCCCCACGTCGACGACCTGGCCCCAGACCTCGCCCGCGATCTCGGCCACGGCACGGTCGATCCCGGCGCCGTCAATGTCGAAGATGCACACCCTCGCCCCGCCTTCGGCCATGATCTCGGCATAGGCCCGGCCGATGCCGCTGGCGCCGCCGGTGACGATCACGGATTTTCCGCGCACATCGAACATCGTTTCAAGTGAAGCCAAGACACTCTCCTCCCCAGCGCTTTCTCCCGCCCGGTCCGGCAACAGGCAGCGGGCCCGCCCGATGGACAGGACATGCGCCCCCTCCCGGGAAAACCCCGAGTTGCCGCTGGAACCCCTGACGAGAAACTCCCGCCCCCCTCCCAGAGAGCGCGATTACAGGCAGCATGAAGTGGGCGGATGGCCGAACAAGTCAAATGCGGAAAACAGGATTTTTTATAGCAGTTCGGTATAAATACAATGCGTTGATTTTGCTACAATTTCCAGAATTCCGCCTCAAACGCACTGACGGCATGGCGAAAAATCTTGATGTAATGGTAAAGCTTCATCACCATTACATCAAATCAAGCAGATCAGGTGATGAAGCCCCCCCTCTTGCCCCTTCGCGGCAATTCCGATTCCGCTGCCCTGCTGGACCGGGGCGGCAGGCCAACGCTGCGCGAATTTCTGGGCGGGCTGCAATTCGACCCGGCCACCGGCACGCTGCGGCTCAACGGAGAGCGGGTGACCCTGCAACTGGCCGAGGCCGACCGCATCCTGCGGCGCGAGCTGATCCACCACCTGGGCGAGGAGAAGGCGCGGATCTTCCTTTTGCGGCGCGGCTTTCGCATGGGGCGCAACGATGCGGCCTTCGTCGCCTCAAGCTGGCCGATGCTGGACCGGGGCGATGCCTTCACCGCCGGGACCAGGCTGCACATGTTCAGCGGCATCGTGCGGGTCGAGACGGTGCATAACGACTTCGACTTCGCGCGCGGGCGCTTCTCGGCCGAGTTCCTGTGGCACAATTCACTTGAGGCGGGCGAGCCGCAGGGCGCCATGCCGGGGCGGGCGCGAGATCCCGTCTGCTGGCAGCAGCTTGGCTATGCCTCGGGCTATGCCAGCCATTTCTTCGGCGCGCTGGTGGTCTACAAGGAAACTGCCTGCGCGGCCCAAGGCCATCGCGCCTGCCGGGTGATCGGCAAGCTGGCCGAGGGCTGGGGCGAGGATGACCCCGATGTGATGCTGTTTCGCAGCCGCGTCCTGCCCGCGACCGCCCAGGAAAGCGATGAGGCCGATGGCCTGCGCAAGGCGGCGCCGCGCAGCGCACCCGCCACGTCCCGCGCCCCGGTCGCGGCCTTGCTCACCCCCGCGCGCGAGGCGTTGGACCTGGCGGTCCGGCTGCCCCTGCCCTGCCTGATCGCGGGCGAAGGCCCCTGCGGGCAAGAGGCGGCGGCGGGCCATCTTCTGGCGCGTCTTGGCGACGAGCCGCTGCGGATCAACGCCGCCGGATGCACGGCCGAGGCTTTGTGCGATGCCATCGCGCGCCTGCCGCAGGCGCGCAAGCGTCCCAAGCCGGAGGCGATGATGATCGAAGGGGTGGAGGATCTGCCGCCCCCCGCCCAGGCCGAACTGGCAAGGCGGTTGTGCATGGCGCCGCTGCCCGGCGAGCCCGATCCGCTGCCGCGCCTGGTGCTGACCTCGTCCAGGCCGCTGGCATGGTTGTCGGCGCGGCTTCTGCCCTCACTCTGGTTGCGGCTGGCGCCGCTGGCGGTGGAGATGCCTGGCCTGGCGCAACGCGCCGATCTGGACGCGGTGGCGCAGGAGCGCATGGGGATGATCGCGGCGCGGCTTGGCCTGCCCCCGCCTGCGGGCCTGCCCCCGCTGCGCGGCAAGATCGCCGATCTGGATCAACTGGACGGGGTGCTTAGCCTGCTGGCGATCGGCGGCTCAGGCGGCGCGGCCGCGACCGCCGACGATCTGGAGGCGGCACTGGCCCGTATCCGGCCGCAGCGCGCGGAAGACGATGACGGATGGATCGCGGCCAGGATCGCGGCAGGCGGTTTTTCCCTGCCCGCGCATGAGGCGCGGATCCGCGCCCTGGCCCTGGCGCAGACCGGCGGCAACCTGTCCGCTGCGGCGCGCCTGCTGGGCATCACCCGCCCGCAACTGGCCTATCGCGAGCAATCGGCGCGCGAGCGCGATTGATCCGGGCGGCCGGGGCGGAAGCGACCCCGCCGCCCGGAGGTCGGGTCAGGAAGGCCGGGTCAGGCCAAGGCCTCCATCTGCCCGCCGGTCGGGATCTCGGCGGCGCCGCCGTTCTCCACGATCACCAGATCGTAGCCGCCGCCCTCTTTCATCCGCCATTGGCCCCCCGTCAGCGGCGTCTTGCACACGTTCCGCGCCGCGAATTCCGGCACGCCCGCGCCGTTCCACGCCACCTTGCCGACCACGGTGGTCATGTCGGTCGCCGCAACGGCCTCGGCCACGGCATCGCCATCGCCCGTGTCACCGACCCGGCCCATGACATCGGCCGCCACCTCGAACAGCGAATGGACGAAGCCGATGGGCTGGGTCCAGGGCCGCCCGGTCTTCGCGGTGAAATCCTCCGCCAGTTCGGCCGAGCTTTGTCCGGTCAGCGTCGAGGCGAAGGGGTGCGAGGGCGACCACCAGACCTCGGACGACAGGTTGTGCCCCGCGGCGCCCAATGTCTCGACCGATTGCGGGAACAAGAGCGCCTTGGCCACCGTCACCGCCTTCGGCTTCAGCCCCTGCTGGCGCAACTGCGCCCAGAAGGTCGCGAAATCCGGCGGGATCAGCACGCCGGTGATGATATCGGTATTGGCCGCCTTGAAGGCGTTGATCTGGGCCGAGAAATCATCCGACAGGTTCTGGAAGCTGCCCGGATTGGTCAGCGCATAGCCCTTTTCCGCAAGGCCCGGGCGCAGGCCATTCTCGTCGTCGCCCCAGGCATTGCCATCGGCATCGTTGGGGAAAAGTCCCCCCACCGCCTTGTCGGTCGCCAATTGGTCCCACATCGCGGTATAGACGCGGATCACATCCTCCATGCCCCAGAAATAATGGAAGGCATAGTCGAAGGGCTGCCAGCTTGCCGGATCGCGGGGATTACCCTGCTGGCCGATGAACCAGGGCTGCCAGGGCGCGACCGTGGTGATGACCGGCACCCCCTCGCCTTCGCAGACGCCCGCCACCGGATTGGTGTTTTCGGGGGTCGAGGCCGCCAGCATCAGGTCGACGCCATCGCTCAGGATCAGTTCCTTGGCGACATCGGCGGCACGGTTGGGGTTGGACTGGCTGTCCTTCACCACCACCTCGAAATTCCCGCCAAGTTCGGAGGCCAGGAAGGCCTGGATGTTCCAGGCGTCGCTTTCGGCGAAACCGGCCAGCGGCCCGGTCTGCGGCGAAACATAGCCCAGCTTGATCCGGGCGCCCTGCGCGATGGCCGGGCTGGCAAGCCGGGATGCGGCCAGCGTCAGGCCGGTGGCCGCCGATGTGTGCAGGAATTTCCGTCTGGTAAACATGTCATCCTCCCTGATGAGCCTTGGGCGCGACCTTTCCCGCCCGCGCCATCCCCGGCGCAAGAATGTCCGCAGGCTGGCGGTTTTTGTTTAGGATCTTGGTTGGACAGCATAACCCGGCGTTATGAAGCCGCCGGATCATGCCGCCGCGGTCAGCGGTGTATCCCGTCCAGAACCTCATGCAGCATGGCGATCTCGGGGTCCGAGACCTCATGCCCCCGTCCAGGATAAAGCGCGGCCCGCAATCTGGCGCGACCGCGGCCCAGTTCCAGCGCGGCCTCGGCAAAGGCCTCGACCGGGATCCAGGGATCATTGTCCGATCCGGTCAACCAGACAGGCAGGTCGGGGGCAAGCGCCCTTCGTCGGTCGTCCGCCAACACCCCGACCCGGCAACCGGTCAGCGCCACCAGCGCCTCCGGCGCGGGCAGGCCCGCGAAGGCATATTCCAGCGAGAGGCATGCCCCTTGCGAAAAGCCCGCCAGCACCAGCGGCAGGCCGGGATGAAGCGCCCGGGCCGCCGCGATATCCGCCGCCAGATGATCCAGCGCCAGGGCCAGCGCGGCGCGGGTATCAGTGGTCAGGGGATCGACGGCCTTGGCCGCATACCAGGTCCCATCCGGCGCGCGCGGCAGGACGAAGGTCACATCCGGCACGGCAAGCCGCGCCAGGATGTGGGACTGCATCTCCTCGGGCGACTGGCCGCGACCGTGGACAAGGACGCAGACCGCCCTTGCCCCGGCTTTCGCCCCAAGATGGAGCGCTTCGGCCATCAGACGAACTCGGCCTGTTCCAGACCTTCGCGCAGCTCGGCCTCGCGGTCCTTGAACCACGGCGGGAAGACCAGGGTCTTGCCGATCTCGCCGGGCTCTTCATCCCGCGCCCAGCCCTGCGGCGTGGTCCAGGCCAGCTCAAAAAGCGCGCCGCCGGGCGAGCGGACATAGCAGGACTTGAAGTAGTTGCGGTCCTTCTGTTCCGAGATGTCGGTGAAGCCCAGGCCCTCGATATGGGCGCGCAGCTTAAGCTGGTTTTCCTCGTCGCCGGTGTTCAGCGCCAGGTGGTGGATGGTGCCGCCCGAGAGCGTCCAGGTGCCCTGCGGGCTGGTGCGATCCTCGATCACCTCGACGCGCTGGATCACGCCATTGGCGTCCGGCACGCGGTAGACGGTGCCTTCGTGATTGTCCGCCTCCTTGGTCAGCGGCAGGGCGATGGTCATGAAGTCATCCATCGCCGTGCGGTCGAAACAGGCAACCAGGCCGCCATAGATGCCCTTGATGCCATGGGCCGCGCCGATGCCCTGCGCGTCGTTGGTGATCGGCGCGCGCGGGTCGCTGTCGCTTTCCACCAACTCATGCGGGATGCCGCAGGGATGGGCGAAGGCCACCCGGTCGGCGCCGAAGCGGGTGATCTTCTCCGCCGGGATGCCGCGCGCGTTCAGCCGGTCCACCCAGAAATCCGCCGCGCCCACCGGGATCGACTGCATGATGCTGCGCGACTGGTTGGTGCCGCGGCGGCCGTAAACCCCGGGCTTCCTGAAGGGGAAGGTGGTGATGATGGTCGAGGCATCGCCATCGGGCGAGCCGTAATACAGGTGATAGACCGGGATCGTGCCGTCAAACAGCACGGTGCGCTTCACCGAATGCAGACCAAGGGTCTTGGTGTAGAAATCGAAATCCTCCTGCGCGCCGTCCGTGGACATGGTCAGGTGGTGGTAGCCGCTGATTGCTGACATGGTCTCTCCTCCGTTTGTCGTGCTGTCCCGGCACGGGCCGGGCCATTCTGGGTTCAGCCTTGCCGCAGCGGGCAAAGCACAAGGTCAAGGTCGAGCGCGCGGCCCATCGCACCTCCGTCCATGGGCACAGCGCGGAATTCGGCCAGGAGTTCGGGCTTCACCCCGAAAATCGCATCGCGACCGATGGCGGGATCGTCTCGGTCGAAAATATGGGTGGTCAGCCGCTGATACCCCTCGGCCGACACGCGGAAATGGATATGGGCGGGACGCGCCAGGCACAGGCCAAGCCGCGTCATCAGCCGCCCCACCGGCCCGTCCGAGGGCAGCGCATAGCCCCCCGGCATGACCGAGCGGAAGGCGAAGCGCCCCTGGCCATCCGCCTTCAGCCGCCCGCGCAGGTTGTTCTCGGGTTGCAGGTCGGGTTCCTGGTTTTCGTATTGGCCCTGTCCGTTCGCCTGCCAGACCTCGACCCAGGCCCCGGGCAGCGCCGTCCCGTCCAGCGCCAGCACCCGGCCCCGCACCTGCAAGTGCACCCCCGCGCCATCGAGGCTGATCGAGCCGCCATTGTCACGCAGCGGCGCATCGGCGCGATAGAACGGCCCGGCCACGGTATTGGGCGTGCAGCCTGCCGGGCGGGGGGTGTTCAGATCCTCGACCAGCATCGACAGGCCAAGCGCATCGGCCAGCAAGACCCATTCCTGCCGCCTGGCATCGGCGGCATGGCCGACCTCGGTCAGATAGTCGAGCACCTGCCGGAACTCCGCAGGCGTTAGGCGCAGGTCGCGCACCAGCCCGTCCAGCGCATCGACCAGCGCCGCCAGCCCGCGCCCCAGCCGACCGGCGCTCAGGCCCGCCAGCCGCGCCGAAAACGCCGCGCCGTCATGGTTCCGGGTTGTGCTGCTGTCCGCCTGCGGGGTCGTCCCCCTCGGCAGGACCGATCTCTCGCCCTGCATCCGCCGGGGCCTCCCCTCCCCGTTGCGGCAAGCTTTACCGCGCGGCGCGCTTTTTTGGTTGAGTTGTTCGAAGGGCGGTATAACAGAGTGCTATGAAGCTGAATGAACGCCACCTGATGCAGCTCGCCGCGGTTCTGGATGCGGGCGGGGTCTCGGAAGGGGCCGCGATGCTGGGGCTGACCCAGCCCGCGGTCTCGCGCTCGCTTGCCATGCTGGAAGACCGGGTGGGCGAGCCGCTTTTCGTCAAGGGCCGCCGCCCCCTGCAGGCGACGCCGCTGGGCATGCAGCTTGCGGTGCAGGGCCGCACGATCATCGCCGCCTCGCGCCGGGCCTCGGATGCGGTGCAGGGCTTCGTGCGCGGCACCACGGGCGTCGTGCGGGTTGCGGGCGTGCCTTTCTTCATGGATGCGATGATCAGCCAGATGATCGGCGCGTTCCTCAATCAGGAACCGGGCGTGACCGTGCAGCAAAGCTACATGAACCTGCCGGAAATGGCGGCGGCGCTGGAGGCGGGGCAGGTCGACCTCGGCATCGTCCCGATCGGGGTCCTGGACCTTGGCCCCGGTTTCGAATTCACCGAAATCCTGCCCGGGCGCAATATCGTCGCCTGCCGCCCCGGCCATCCGCTGATGCGCAAGCGCCCGCTGGAGGCGCAAGACCTGACGACCTACCCTTGGGTGGCGCCGCTGCCCGGATCGCCCCTGATGTCGGATCTGCAGATGATCCTGATGTCCATCGGCATGTCCGACCTGAACATCCGCTACTCGGGCGGCTCTTTGATGAGCGTCGTGAACGTGCTGGCGGAAACCGATGCGCTGGCGGTGCTGCCCTATTCCACCGTCTTCGCGCAGCGCAAGGAAAGCCGGATCACCGTGCTGCCCTACAACATCCCGCAGCCCAACAGATCGCTTGGCATCCTGCGGCGGGTGAACACGGCCCGCGCCCCTGCGGCCGAGCGGTTCGCCAGCCATATCATCGCCGCCTTCGACAACCTGAAGCATGTCATCAAGCGGCATGAGCGGGCGGTTGTCTGGGGGGCCGAGACCCCCGCCGACCCGCCGTCATTCTGATCGGCCCATGATCAGGCCTTCACCCGCCGCCTTGGCTCCTGCGCTGGACCTGCAATACGGATGTCAGCGCGGGAAGATCGGGCGCCAGCCGTTTGCCGCTCGCCCAGATCAAGGCGAGTCGCGACGGGGATCACCTTATGGCAAAGCCCGTAGCAAGCGCCCAACCCCGTTCGGTGCAAACTCCTGAACGGATCAGGCCGGAAACGCATCCATCAGGATGAATGTCGCCTCCTGCCGCCGATGGGCGTTGATAAGCGGGACCAGTCGCGTGAAATGCTCGGTCCCGCAATGCGCGTCCAGAGCTGCCCGATCCGGCCATTCCTCAATGAAAACGAAATGACCGGGGTCTTTCTGGTCGATGAACAGGTCATAGGCGATGCAGAGATCTTCCTGCCGGGTCTTCTCGACCAGTTCGCGATAAAGCGGCAGGACGATCTCGACCGCCTCCGGCTTGATGAAATCCTGCGCGATGACCTTGAGCATAGGGGTATCCTTTGGGGAATCGGGCCTTGCCGGGATGTTCGGTGTCCGGCCGCCCAGGGGGGGATGATCGGGACGCCTTACACGGCGGGGCCGCGTGACCATAGACCCTGACTGCCGATCGCAATTCAAGCCCGAATGAGGCGTCGCATCGCGCGGGTCCAGAGCGGGCCGACAGGCAGGAAGCTGGTCACGAAGACCACCGCCGTCACCGCAAGGATCAGCGCCGAGCCCGGATGGGTCAGGAAGATCGTCGCATCCCCCCGCGACAGGAGCATCGCGCGGCGGAAATATTCCTCCATCATCGGGCCGAGCACGAAGCCGATCAGCAGCGGCGCGGGCTCGAACCGCCAAAGCCGCAGCAG
Organism: Pseudogemmobacter sonorensis; assembly: GCF_042762395.1. NCBI lineage: Bacteria > Pseudomonadati > Pseudomonadota > Alphaproteobacteria > Rhodobacterales > Paracoccaceae > Pseudogemmobacter > Pseudogemmobacter sonorensis. The sequence continues at coordinate 18,103 of NZ_JBEFZE010000020.1, read as the reverse complement.
ATAGCCCAGAACCCCGAACAGGATCGTCAGCCACACATCGGCGAGACTCGATTCGATGCTGTAGGCGCCGACGCAGATGATGACGATGGTCGCCGGGTAAAGCACCCTCGGCGGCACCGCGAGCAGCCGCACCCAGATCCCGATCAGCGGGATGTTGAGGACCACCAGCATCAGGTTGCCGATCAGGAAGCTGACCACCAGCCCCCAGAACAGGTCGGGATGGTCCTCGATGATGCGGGGCCCCGGGGTAATGCCGTGGATCATCAGCGCGCCCAGCATCAGCGCCATGGTCGGGCTGCCGGGAATGCCCAGCGTCAGCGTCGGGATGAACGAGGTCTGGGCGGCGGCGCTGTTCGCGGCCTCCGGGGCGACGACGCCCTCCAGCGCGCCCTGCCCGAACCGGCGGCGATTGGGCGAGACCTTCTTTTCCAGCGCATAGGCCATGAAGGAAGCGACGTTCTGCCCGGTGCCGGGCAGCGCGCCCACCACCGCACCGACCATCGCCCCCCGCGCGGCGGGCCCGCCGGAACGGATCAGGTCGCGCCGTCCGGGCCACATCGCGCGCAGCCTTCCCGCGCCTTCGGGGATCGCACCCGCCTTCTCGCGCAGCGCCGCGATCACCTCCGCCACGCCGAAGATGCCGACCGCGATGACCCCGATGCCGATGCCGTCGCGCAGCTCCAGAATGCCGCCGGTGAAGCGCGCGGTGCCGGAGGTGACATCCATCCCCACCGTGCCCAGCAGCACCCCCAGAAACACCATCATGCCCCCCCGCACCGTCCCGGTGCCCGAAACGATGGCCGCCGCCACCAGCCCCAGCAGCATGATCGAGAAATACTCCGCCGGGCCGAACATCAGCGCGAAATCCGCCAGCGACGGCGAGGCCCAGGCCATGATCGAGATCCCGAACACGCCCCCCGCGAAGGAGGCGATGGCCGTCATGAACAGCGCCAGCCCCGCCCGCCCGGACCGCGCCATCGGATAGCCGTCGATGCAGGTGATCGACGACGAGGGCGAGCCGGGGATGTTGAGCAGGATCGAGGTGGTGGAGCCGCCATATTCGTTGCCGTAATAGACCCCGGCCAGCATCACCAGCGCGGCCTCGGGCGGCAGGTGGAAGGTCAGGGGCAGCAGCATGGCGATGGCGGCCAGCGGCCCGATCCCCGGCAGCACCCCCACCGCCGTGCCCAGAAACACCCCGCCGAGACACAGCAGCAGGTTCATCGGCGTCGCCGCCGTCGCAAGCCCGAGGAGCAGGTTCTCGATCATCTCACAGCACCCCGCGGATGGCGATGAAGGGCACGCCCAGCAGCTTGAAGAACACCACCCAGACCACCAGCGCGGTGCCGAGCGCGAACAGCAGCCGCGCGGGCAGCCGCATCTCCCGCGCGGGCAGGGTGGCGATGAAGGCGGTCAGCGCCACGCCGGGCAGCACGCCCGCCAGCCCGGTCGTGATCGCGAAAGCCGCCATCGCGCCGCAAACCGCCAGCAGCGCCAGCGGATCGGCGCGCAGCGTCCCGGGGGTGGTCTCGGCCGCACGGCGCAGGTCGATGAGGATGGAGGCGAGGCTCAGCGCCATCAGGCACAGCCCCGCCAGCAGCGGGAAAGCCCCCGGGCCCAGCCTGCGCGGGGTGCCGAGTTCCATCCCCAGCCCGGCCCATGCCACCATGCCGGAGGCCAGCGCCAGAATGGCGATATTGCCGGTCTGGGCGACGGGCCTCTGGAAGGCGCTACGCGGCATGGCTCTCCTCCGGGTGGAATTCGGGGCCGTCATACTCCTCGGGTATCGCAATCTCGCCGCTTTCCACCAGCCGGGCAATCGCCGCGATTTCGGCGCGGATCGCGGCGGGCACGTCGTTGCGAAGGCGCAGGCCGACGGCGCCCTCGGCCAGACCGAAGGCGCGCGGGGCAGCGGGCAGGTCACCCGCCTCCAGATCCGCGATGGCCGCGCGCAGGCCGAGGTCGATCCGCGCCTCGGCGGAGGCGACGAAGACATCGGGCTCCATCGCGACCCAGTCCAGCGCATTGCCGATCTGGCGCGCGGCCCCGGCGCGGCAGGCCTCGACCGCGCCGGACCGCGCGCCGTTGAGCATGGTGAAGAGAATATCCGCCCCCGCCGCGATCTGCGCCCCGGCCCAGGCGCGGGTCACGGCATTGTCGTCCTGCGTGCCGCAGAAGCCGGTCAGCAGCCGCAGCCCCGGGTCGATATGCGCGACCCCGGCGGCAAAGGCCGCGCGGCCCTTCAGCCCCGGCTTCACCCGATGCCCGGACAGATGCGCGACCGTGCCGCTCCGCGTCAGCCGCGCCGCAAGGCAACCGGCGAGGAAGGCCGACTGTTCCTGAAGCACATCGTAGGAGCCGAGGTTCGCCCCGCTCACCGCGCCTTGCAGGGCGACGAAGCGCTTGCCGGGATGGTCGCGCGCGGCGTCGGGCAGGATGGCGTCGCCCTGCCCGCCGACGAAGACCAGCGCATCGAGCCGGGGGAGGGCCGCGTCGATGGCGGCGCGCATCCGCGCCCGATCATAGGGAATGCCGGACAGGATCTCCAGCGCCACACCCTCGCGCGCCAGCGCCTCCGCCCCTTGCAGGGCCGAGGCGTTGAAGCCTCGGTCGCGCAATTCGCCGACGAAAAGAACGCCGGTCCTCATTGGCCGCGCACCGTCTCGGCGGAGGATTTCCAGCTGTCCAACTGGCCCGCGACATAGGCGGTGAATTCGCCCTCGACCGGGGTGGTATCGACGCCCCAGCCCGCGAATTGTGCCACGACCTCGGGCTTGGCCAGCACGGCCTTCACCGCCGCGTCGATCTGCGCCGCCGTCCCGGCGTCGAGGCCTGCCGGGGCGGAGATACCGAGCCAGTTCTCCGCGACCAGATCGAGGCCGAGTTCGGTGAAGCTCGGCGTATCGGGCAGCACATCGAGCCGCCCGCGCGAGGTGACGGCCAGCGGGACCGCGACGCCCTCGGTCACCAGCCCGAGGTTCTGCGCCACCGCATCGAACATCATCGGGATCACACCCGCGCGCAGGTCCAGCACCATCGGGCCGGAGCCCTGATAGGGGATATGCTCCGCCTCGACCCCGGCGAGCGCCTTGAACTGCTCCGACACCAGATGGCCCCAGGATCCGACGCCCGAGGTGCCGTAATCGAGGCCGCCGGGTTCGGCCTTCGCCTTTTCGATCAGGGCATTCAGATCGGGCGTGGCCAGCGCGGGCGTCACGAACAGCGCCATATGGCCGCTGCCGATATAGCTGACATGGGTGAAATCGGCCAGCGGATCATAGGGCGTATCCGCGATCAGCGTCGGCGCGATGGAAAACGGCGTCAGGTTCGACAGCATCAGCGTATGGCCGTCGGCGCTGGCGGATTTCAGGTCGCTGGCCGCGATGGTCCCTGCCGCGCCGGGCTTGTTTTCCACCACGACCTGCTGGCCGATATCCTCGGTCAGGTGCTGCGCCAGCAGGCGGGCGACCAGATCGCTGCCGCCGCCGGGCGGGAAGGAGACGATGATGCGGACGGGCTGGGTCGGCCAGTCGGCGGCGAGGGCGGGGAAGGCCGGGAGGGCGAGGGCGAGCACGCCCGGGATAAGGGCCGGGATCAGGGGATGGGTCATGGTCGGGTTCCGGATATGGATGGCATGTGATGGTGAAACTGAAGGGATCACCGTGTGCCCAGTCCAGTCAGATTGTGAAACTGTGGTTTCTTTATTGCCGTGCCGCCAAGAAATTAATCTCCTGTTTCGCGCCTTCGCGCGATATGTAAACGCTTTGGAAAGAATGCCGGTCCTCAGGGCGATCCCCGATATAGGCCGAAGTTTTGAATGTTTCGGGTGATTCCATGCGCGCCGGCACGAGCAGGCCGCCTTGACAACGCCGGGCCGGTCGGGCTTCGTGGGGTGAAATCGTGGTTTCACCGAGTGCTGCGAACCGGCAGCGCGGAAAGAAAGGGATGATATGACGGACGACACGTCCCCCGCTGCGACGGGCCGGTTTCTCGACCTCGTGCGCGCGGCCCTGCCGGACCTGCACCCGGCGGAACGGCGGCTGGGCCAGTTCCTGTTCGACTTCCCCGGCGAGATCTCCAGCTACGACGCGCAGGAACTGGCGCGGCTGGCGGGGGTGTCGAAGGCGACCGTCTCGCGCTTCGTCCGCCGTCTTGGCTTTCCCTCCTACGAAGAAGCCCGCCGCGCCGCACGGGAGGAGGGACGCACCGGATCACGCCTCTATCTGGGCCATGCGGCGGATGGCGGCGGCCTCGACATGACCACGCAGATCGAGGAGGAGCGCGCCAATCTGGAATGGACCTTCCGGCGCATCTCTCCCGAAAGCCTCGACCGGCTGGCCGGGGCGATCCTGTCGGCGCGAAGGGTCTGGGTCATCGGACACCGGATCAGCGCCAGTTTCGCCAGCTATCTGTCGTGGCAGCTTGTGAAGCTGGTCGACGATATCGTGACGGTGCCGCAGGCGGGCGAGAGCATGGGCGAGCATATCGCGCGGATCCGCCCCGACGATCTGGTGCTGCATTTCGCGCTGCGCCGCCGCGCCGCCGGGACGGACCGCATCATCGAAGAGATCGCGCGGACCGGCGCCGCGATCGCGCTGATCACCGACGAGGGCGTGGTGCCGCGCGACGATCTGGGCTGGCATTTCCTGTGCCAGACCGGCACACGCTCCGCCCAATTCAACCATGGCGCGGTGCTGGCGCTGTGCCATCAGATCATGATCCGCACCAGTGCGGCGGCAGGCGCGCAGGCCCGCATGCGCCTGCGCCGGATCGAGGCGTTGAACGAGGCGCTCGGCGACCTTTGATGCGGCGGGGCGAGGCAAAGCCGCAACCCGGAAAGACGGGCTGACGATACCGAGGAGCCACCCCGAAAGGGCGCGCCTTCGCCTCCGGTCGGACCCAGCCTGGTCGGGATTGGCGCCGATGATACGACGGCCCCGATGGCTTCGATCCGCCGACTTGGATCCGCCGGGCTGAATATTTGCCGAAGAAAGCCGGGCCGCCGAACATTCCCGATCCCCGCCTGCGAGTGATGCCCGAGCGAAGATCACTCGCCCGTCGGCAAGCCATGTTCCGCAGCATGGGCACGAACCCTCGCCCAATAGGCTTCGGCCGTCGCCTCGGCCATCTCATCGGCCCCGATCGCCTCGAACTCGCGCACCTGCGCGCCGATGGCGGGCGCCTCCCGCGCCAGGGCAATGGCGCCGCCCAGGCCCGGTAGGCTGAAGGCGTCGATCAGCCGGTAGCGCGACAGGTCGATGCGGCGCTCGACATGCGAAAGATCGACGAGTTGCATCGCCGCCCACCGCACCGGGCTGTCGGTCAGGCTGAAATCCACGAAGAAATGGCGCGCCACGCGATTGACTCCAGCGTCATAATCCTTGGCGATGCCGACCCCGGGACCGAGGAACGGGACCGTGGTGTCCACCGTCGAGCGGCCGGGATCGAACCAGAAGGTGAGATAGGTCCCGTCGCTGCCCCTGCCATGGACGAAGCCCAGCCCCCCGGTGCCCTCGACGCCGACCGGGGCGCCGTCCTGATCCGTCCAGCGCAGGGATTCGTAGAATTCCCGCGCGAAGGCCTCGCCGATGTCGAGACCGTAAGGCAGGCCCATCCCGCCACCGATCTGAAGGCAGGCCTCGCCAACCATCGGATGGCGACCGCAGACTAGGAACTCACCCGCGCGGAAGAGGACATGGTGAATGTCAAGGCCGGGAATATCCTCCATCCCGAGCGCCCAGAGCGAAGCATGCGGATTGTCGAGCGCCATCGAGCCGTCACGCGAATTGACCAGCAGGGTCAGCGGCCCCGACGCCCTGTCGGACTGAAGCTCGATCCGCAGGGCCAGGTCGAAACCGTAGCGGCCGATGGCCGAGGCGGGATTGGGCGGGAAGCTGCTTGGCGTCGAGAATTCGGCCCGCGCGGGCAGCGCCAGCAGCAGCGACACAAGCAGGATGGGGATCAGTCTGCGGGTCATCTTTGCACCAATTCCACACGGCGGTTCTGCGCCTGCCCCTCGGTCGTGGCATTGGAGGCGAGCGGCGCAAGCGGGCCGACGCCTGCGGGCACCACGCGGTCGATCGCCACGCCATGCTGGCCGACCAGCGCATCGACGACCGCCTGGGCCCTGCGGCGCGACAGGTCGAGGTTGAATTCGTAGCCCCCGATGGAATCGGTATGGCCAACGATATAGACGCCGATATCCGGGTTCTCGGTCAGAAGCCTCGCCATCTCGGCCAGCGCCTCGCCGGATTCGGGCCGCAGCGTCGCCGCGTTGAAATCGAAATAGATGTTGTCGAGCGCCACCCGTCCGGTCTCGAAAATCGACCGCGCCATGGCGGCCGCGTCGATCATGCGCCGCTCCATCTCGCCGGTCTCGACCACGTCGATCAGCACGATGGGATGGTCGTGGGTCTGGGCAAAGCGGCGGAAATCGTTGCGTGCCACATAGAGCGCCAGCCAGGTCCCGCCATCGGCGCCACGGGCGGCGAGATAGTGGTCGTCGTGCATGCCCGTCAGTGCGTAGCGCGTCAGGTCGCCCGCGCTGGCAAGCTGGCGGTCGCGGGTCCACAGGATGTTGCGGGCCATGGCCTCGTTATTGCCGCAGGCCCTGCCCGAGCAGGAGAACAGGATCTCGAACCCGCGTTCGGTCAGCGCCGCCTCGTAGTTCCTGAACACCTCCAGCGTGGAGCGTTCCCGGGGCGCGACGTAAAGCAGGCGCGTCGAGGCGCCCTCCAGCGTCTCGGACGTCTCCCCGGCCCAGTTGCCGCCCCGCCGCCCCGCCGGGCCGGTCGGCAGATCGAATCGAACGAAGGCCTGGGTATCATAGCCGAGTATCCACGAGCCTTCGTAACGCGGCACCTGCGGATGATCGGCGGCGCCCTGCACATCGGTTTGGGCGTTGGCCGCACAGGGCAGCGCGGCCGAGATGATGATGAAGAAAAGAAGCGCGCGAAACGGACTGGGCATAGACCACCCTCGGACGGGATTCGGAAACGTCCTGGCTGTGACGCTGTGCACCGGCGTTGTGCCCCGGGGCAACGGCAGGATGCGGCCAGACCACGGACGACCGAAGTCTATCCGATTCCTTCGCCGCCCGGCTTGGCCTCTGCGGCGCAACGCCTTGGCTTTCGCGGCACTCCTGCCCGCTGCGACGTCATGTCCCGGCGCGGGAGGTGCCCGAAGCCGCCGCGCGGGCGTCGGAAGGAGTCATGCCGAAGCGCCGCCGAAAGGCGCGGTTGAACCAGGAAATATCGCCAAACCCCGCCTCATAGGCGATTTCGGCAACCGTCCGATGCGCCAGCCTGGGGTCGGCGAGGCGTCGGTGCGTATGGACCAGACGCTGGTCGGTCACATAGCCGGTGAAGCTCGTGCCCTCGTCGGCGAAGAGATCGCGCAGGTAACGCGCCGAAATCCTGTGGCGGCGCGTGATCCAGTCAACGCTAAGGCCCGCCTCGCCCAGATGCGCGCGGATATCGGCCTTGATCGCCGCAAGCCGCGCCGTCCTCACCCCCGAGGGCTGACGGGCCGTCATGGCGCCCCCGGCCGCCGCGAAGGCGGCAAGGGCAAGGTCCTGAAGATGGGAGACGCAGAGGCCCTGCATCTCCGCACGCATCACCGGCATCTCGTCAAGCGCGGTTCGCGCATAGGCGGAGAGCAGCCGCAATTCCGGCGTCGCGGCCGGAATGCCGCCCGCCCGCAGCACCGAGTCGAATCCCTCCGCAGCTCTCGCCAGGGCACCGGGAAGCGCGATCATCAGGGCCGAGAACGCCCCGCCGACATCGCAGGTCATCGGCACATCGGCATGCCACACATGCGCCTCCCCCGCCAAGAAGTCGCGCGCGCCGCCATGGGCGCTTTCGACCCTCAGCGCGGCGCGGCGCTCGATGCAGATGATGACGTCATCCTGGCAATCCCGCGCCAGGGCCTTCGTGCGGCGGATGCGGGCGGGCGAGCCGACGAATACGCCCAGCGACAGGCCCGGAACCGTGCAGGCCCTAACCGCAAGACGAGGCCTGGCCTCTCCGATCGGGCTGGCCTCCATGCGCACGACGCTCGCCCAGGCATCCTGGAATTCGAGCAAGCTTCCGGTGCGTGTATCGACTGTCCTGCACGGCATGGGGCATCGTCCGCACAATTCGCTGCCGAAATTATTTGCGCGGGCCGCAGGGATGGCAAGACGGAAAAACCGGCACCGAGCGGCCGAAACCTGCCTTTCATCCGACAGAGATTGCCTTGCGGCGCCTGCGCGTGCTGCGAGATCAACTCATGGCTCCGCTGCTGTGGGTTCAGACAGCCATTTCCCGAACCTCCGCAACGAGCGGCTGCCTTCGGTAGTGCCCGCCCCCCCCGCAGGCGCTTGATGCAAAGATTGCCGATGCGGCGCGCGCCCAGCGGCTAAGCGGTCCGAAGCGCAGGAGGGGTGCAGCGCAGTTCGGCGCTCCGGGCATGGCCCTCCATTCCTTCGGCGCGCGACAGGGCCGCTGCCGACAGCGCCAGCCGGTCCGCGGCCCGGCGGTCGGCCCGCTGCCAGGTCACAGTGCGCAGGAACTTCTGCACCGAAAGCCCCCCGGTATAGCGCGCGGCCCTTGCTGTCGGCAGGACATGGTTCGGGCCAGAAACCTTGTCGCCGAAGGGAACCGTCACCTCCTCGCCAAGAAAAAGCGAGCCGTAGCACCGCAGCCTGCCCAGCCACCAATCCAGATCGCCAGCCTGCACATGCAGATGTTCCGGCGCGTAAAGGTCGGCGACCTGCGCCATCGTCTCGCGCCCGTCGCACAGGATGATCTCTGCCCAGTCCTCCCAGGCCGCGGCGGCGGCGACGCGGTTCGGTTCCGGCAGCGAAGCGATGGCATGGGCGACGGCCACCGCGATCTCTCGCGCCAGATCCGCGTCATCGGTCACCAGCCAGACCGGCGATGTCGCGCCATGCTCGGCCTGACCGACGAGATCTGCCGCGACCCAGGCCGGATGGGCCGAGCGGTCGGCGATGACGAGGCTGTCGGTCGGTCCGGCCACCATGTCGATGCCGACCTCGCCGTAAAGCTGCCGCTTCGCCTCTGCCACAAGCGCATTTCCGGGCCCCGCAATCACATCGGCTGGTCGCCCGCCGAAGGCGCCATGGGCCAGTGCCGCGACCGCCTGCACGCCGCCAAGCGCCAGAATGCGGTCCGCCCCCGCGATGTCGAGCGCATAGGTCACCGCCGGATGCAATCCGCCCTGCCGGGGCGGCGTCGCGGCGACGATCTTTCCCACCCCTGCCGCGCGCGCCGTGGTGACCGTCATCAGCGCGGAAGCGATATGGACATAGCGCCCGCCCGGCACATAGCATCCGGCGCAGTCGACGGGGATCTGGCGCTGGCCCGCGATCAGGCCGGGGATGACCTCCATCTCGCAATCGATCAGCGCGGCGCGCTGCATATCGGCGAAGCGGCGGATATTGTCATGGGCAAAGCGGATATGAGCGGCCAGCGCCGGGTCGAGCATGGCGCGCGCCTGCCGCTTCATTTCCTCCGACACCACGGGATCGGCGGGCCCGCCATCGAATTCCCGAGACAGCCGCAGGATTTCGCGCTCCATCCGCTCGGGCTCGGCCGCATCGACCCGCCCGAGAAGTTGCGCGACACGGGCGCTCACCTCCGTCCCGCCGTCGGCATGGGTCTGGTGGCGCGCGGATTTGAGGCGGCGCGCGCCCCGGGGCAGCGTCAGCATCACATCCGCCCTTTCCACGGCACGAACCTCCGTTCCATCCAACGCATCGCCATGTCGAAGACCCAGGCGATCAGGGCGATCAGCACGATACCGACGATCACCGTCGAGGTTTGCAGGAACTGGCTGGCCGAAAGCACCATATAGCCAAGCCCCGACGTCGCCGCGACCATCTCGGCCGCCACGAGGGTCGTCCAGCCGAAGCCCACGCCGATCCGCATGGCGGTCAGGATCTCGGGGAGGGCAGAGGGTAGGATGACCTCCCGCAGCACCTGGCTGCGGCTGGCGCCCAGCGAATAGGCCGCGTGGATCTGCTCGATGGCCGCCGAGCGCACCCCGGATCGCGCACCCAGTGTCACCGGCGCCAGAACCGACAGGAAGATCAGCATGACCTTTGAGGACTCGCCGATTCCGAACCAGATGATCATCAGCGGCAGATAGGCCAGCGGCGGAATCGGTCGGTAGAATTCAAGGAAAGGATCGAAGATCCCGCGCATCGTCGGGTTCATGCCCATCGCAAGCCCCAGCGGAATACCGATGACGCAGGCAAGCGCGAAGGCCCCGAACACCCGGCCCGCAGAAATCACGACATGCTGCCAAAGCGAGGTATTGGTGTAGCCTTGCGTCAGGATCTGGAGGAACTTTTCCCAGACCGCCAGGGGCGAGGGCAGGAACAGGGGCTTGACCACCCCCGTCGCGGTCACGACATGCCAGGCGATCAGCGCGCAGGCAACGGCCAGCACGGACAGTGCAAGCGTATTGCCCTGCCCGGGGACGCCATAGGTCTGGCCCGGCTGCGCTGGCGGCGCGCGGAAGAGCCGCGCAAAGACCGGAGACCGGAGGCTGTCCGGACGGGCCTCGGCCTCGGGTATTCCGTCCCGGGGCGCGGGGGAAGAAGGTTTCGCGGTCATGCGGCCTGCGCCTCGTCGGCGAAGATGATCTTCAGCACGGTTTCGCGCATCGCGATGAACTCGGGCGAGGCCTTCACCTCGCGCCCGGTTTCCCCGGCCAGAAAGCGGCGGGAAAACGGCAGGTCGAAGCGATGGGTGATCCGCCCGGGTCGCGGCGACATCACGATCAGCTTTGTGCCCATGAAAAGTGCTTCCTCGACGCTGTGGGTGATGAGGAAGACGGATTTTTCCGTCTCCTGCCAGATTTTCAGGATCAGTTCCTGTGCGCGCTCCCGGGTCAGCGCGTCCAGCGCGCCGAGCGGTTCGTCCATCAGCAGGATCTTCGGGTCGCAGGCCAGCGCACGGGCGATGCCCACCCGCTGCTGCATGCCGCCCGACAGGTTGTAGACCGGAGACGCCGCGAAGTCCTGCAAGCCGAGCAAGGCCAGATGGCGGCGGGCGATCTCATGGCGTTCGGCCTTGCCCATGCCCTGAAGCTTCAGCCCGAAGGCGACATTGTCGATCACGTTCAGCCATGGCATCAGCGCGTGTTTCTGAAAAACGACGGCCCGGTCGCGCCCTGGCCCGGCCACAGGTGTTCCGTCAAGCTGCACCTGGCCGAACGAGGGTGACATGAAGCCCGCGATCAACGAAAGAAGCGTCGATTTCCCGCAACCGGACGCGCCGAGCGCCACGACGAAATCGCCCTGCTCGATCGTCAGGTCGATGTAGCGCAGCGCCTCAACCTTGTGGTCGCGCCCCGCCGGATAGAAGACCGACGCCTTCCGGATTTCGAGAGCCATGGCTGTTCTCCTTTGGCGGGGACGGGCAAGGGCGCCCGTCCGGCCAGGTCATGTCATTCCATCGCGGCCGAGATCGGTGCCAGCGTCACGAAAGAGCTGTAGTCGTCTGCTACGCTGTCGATCCGGCCTGCGTCCATGAGAAACTCGGCCGTGGCCTTCATCGAGACGCCGACCGCACCCCCCAGCCAATCCGCCCCGGCCTGGGTCGCTGCGGGCAGGAAGGTGAAGCCTTCAAGGATTTCCGGCACCTGCGCGGGATCAGCCCCGGTGGCGGCGGCAATGGCCTGCACGGCTTCGCTGTCGGCGCCATAGGCTGCGGGATCCTTCAGATAGTCCTGGTTCGCGGCCTCTGTCACCTTGACGAATGCCGCCATGGCATCGGGATTGGCCTCGGCGAAGGCCTGGTCCACAACCCAGCCGTCAAAGGTCGGATAGCCCCAGGCGGCGGTCTGGTCCGCGCCGACGATCAGCTTGCCGGTTTCACGCAGCCTGGCCTGCACCGGCTGCCAGACGAAAGCCGCGTCGATCGCGCCCTGCTCCCAGGCCGCCGCGATCTGGTCCGGCGCCATGTTTATGATCGACAGTTCGCTTTCGGCAATGCCCGCATGGTTGAGCGCCCCCATGAGCGAGAAATGGGCCGTCGATCCCACCGGCGTCGCCACCCGCTTGCCCTTCAGGTCGTCCAGCGTCTCGATGCCCGAGCCGTCGCGTGCGACCAGGCTTTCCGCCTCGCCCAGCACCTGCGCCAGCATGAAGAGCTGCAGCGGCACGCCCTGGCTTGCGGCGATGGCCAGCGGCGAGGAGCCAAGCTCGGCCAGCTTGACGTCCCCGCTCGCCATGGCGGCGATGACCTGCGGGCCGCTGTCGAACTTGCGCCATTCGATATCGAAGCCCATCGCCTCGTCGTATTTCTTTTCCGCCGCGGCGATCTGCATCGGCGTCGGGCTGCCGAAATGGCCGATGATCAGCGTTTCGGCGGAAACAGGCATGGCAAAGGCCAGGCACAGAAGGGTCGTGATCGAGATTTTCATTGTCAGCTCCCTGAGGTGAGTGGCCGGTTGATCCGGCCTGTTGCCAAGTCAGATCCGGCCGAGCGCCGTGTCGATGGCGTCGGTGATGCGGTCGATATCCTCTGCCGTGGCGATCAGCGCGGGCGAAAGGCAAAGCGTATTGTTCAATCCGGGCAGCGAGCGGTTGGTCATGCCGATGATGACGCCAAGCGCGTCGCAACCGGCAACGACCTTTTGGACCAGCGCCTCGTCCAGCGGCTCGCGGCTGTCCCGGTTGGCGACAAGCTCGACGCCGCAGAGCAGACCCTTGCCGCGCACATCGCCCACCAGCGCGTGGCGGTCTTGCAGCGCCCTCAGATTGGCCAACAGGCGTGCGCCCATGCGCGTGGCATTCTCAAGCAGACCCTCCTCTTCGATGATGCGCATGTTCTCAATCGCCGCCGCAGGCCCTGCCGTGCACCCCCCGAAGGTGGAGATGTCCCGGAAATGCCCGAGCGGATCTTCCGCATCCTTGAACTGATCGAAGATCGCCTCGGTGGTCACGAGGCAGGAAATCGCCGCATAGCCCGAGGCCACGCCCTTGGCCATGGTGACGAAATCGGGCTGGATGCCGTAATGCTGGTAGCCGAACCATTTGCCGGTGCGCCCCAGCCCGCAGACCACTTCGTCGATATGCAACAGGACGTCGTATTTGCGGCAGATCTTCTGCACCCGGTCCCAATAGCCGTCGGGCGGCAAGATCACCCCGCCGCCGGCGGTGATCGGCTCAAGGCAGATCGCGCCGACCGTCTCGGGTCCTTCGCGCAGGATGACCGCCTCGATCGCATCGGCGGCGCGAAGGCCGTAATCCGGCCCGGGCCATTGGGCGCGGTATTCCAGACAATGCGGCACCTGCACGAAGCCGCCCGGAAAAGGCCCGTAATGCGCCACGCGCTGTTCCTGGCCGCAAGCGGCAAGGGCGCCGATGGTCGTGCCGTGATAGTCGCGCTCGCGGTAAAGGATCTTCCATTTCCTGCCGCCATGGCGCTGCGCCGCGATCTGGCGCACCATCTTGAAGGCTTTCTCGTTCGCCTCCGACCCGGAATTGGCATAGAAGACGCGCGACATTCCCGGCATTTTCGAGATTAGCCTTTCGGCGAGAAGTGCCGCGGGAACCGAGCCCGCGCTGCCCGCGAAATAGTTCATCCTGACCAGTTGGTCGCGCACGGCATCGGCAATGCTTTCGCGCCCGTAGCCGACATTCACCGTCCAGACGCCGCCCGAGACGGCATCAAGATATTCGCGGCCGGTCTGGTCCCAGACCCGCAATCCCCGGCCCTCAATGATCAGGCGCGGGTCGCGCGTCTCCAGCGCCCGGTGCTGAAACAGGTGATGCCACACATGCGAGCGGTCGGCGGCCACGCTGGCGGAAAGGTCGTTGGGATGCTGTCCGTCCATCTGAAGCCTCCACAGGGATGGTGTCGATGGCCTCATCCAACAACGCCGCAGCGCAGCGCGACAGGGCCACATCCCGGTTGCCTTTGGTGCCACGTCCAGGCGCGAAATGCGCTCCGTGGCACCCTGACAGGCGATAGGCGGTGCGGGACGCCACAAGCTTGGGCGTTTCGCGAAAACCGGGTCCTGCAGCCCATGCCCCGCTTGCCTGCCCGCAGGCGAACGGGTCAATTCGGCCTGAAGAAGGACGGAACATGGCCATTGCCCTTACCCCGCTCGACCGGTCGCGCGCGGAGCCCCTGCAAACCCAGCTTCGCCAGTCGATCATTGGCGCTATCCATGCCGGGCGGATGCGGCCGGGCCAGAAGATGGCCCCCTCGCGCGCGCTGGCGCGGCATTTGGGTATCGCGCGCAACACCGTCACCGCGGTCTATGATGAACTGGTAGCACGGGGGTATCTGGTTGCCCGGCCCAGACAGGGTTGCTTTGTTGCCGCGGCCCCGGTGACCGCCGATGCGCCTCCCGAACCGTCGGGCGGACCGAACTGGGAGGGGCTGATGCGGCGCAGGCCCTCGCATCTTCTGCACATCGTCAAGCCCTCCGACTGGCACAGCTACGAATTTCCTTTCATCTACGGGCAGGTGGATCCGAAGCTCTTTCCTCTGAACATCTGGCGGGCCTGCTCTCGCGATACGCTGGGGCGAGCGGCGGTGGACTGGTGGGCGGCGGATCGCGCCGTGGATGACGATCCCATGCTGGTGGAGCAGATCCGCTCGCGCATCCTGCCGCAACGCGGCATACATGCCCGCCCAGAAGAAATCCTGATCACGCTCGGCTCGCAGGAAGGGCTGTTCCTGATCTCCAGTCTGCTTGGCGGCCCAAGGTCCCGTGTCGGGGTAGAGGCTCCGGGTTATCCCGACGCACGCCACATCTTCGCGGGCGACGGGGCCGAACTGGTGCCCCTGGCCATGGACTGCGAGGGGGCGATTCCGGCCCGTGCGGATATCGCGGTGCTGACACCCGACCATTGCCCGAGCATGATCCGGATGTCCGAAACACGGCGGGCGGAGTTTCTGGATTGGGCGCGCAGGGAAGGATCGCTGATCGTCGAAGACGATTACGAAGGCGAACTCTCGCTGACCGGAGGCCATGCGCTGAAATCGGGCGATGTGGACGGGCGCGTCATTTATCTGGGCACTTTCTCCAAGGTCCTGGCGCCCGGGGTGCGGCTGGGCTTTCTCGTCGCACCCTCCCCGCTTGTGACCCAGGCCCGGTGGTTGCGTCGGCTGATCCATCGCTCGGCACCGCTCAACAACCAGCGCACGGCGGCGATCTTTCTTGCCGAAGGGCATTACCTTGCGCTGGTTCGCCGCCTGCGCGAAGCGTTTGCCCATCGCTGGCAGCGGATCACCCAGGAACTGCCCCGGATCCTGCCCGGATTTCGCCTGCCCGACCCCTGTCACGGCGGGTCGAGCGTGTGGCTGGAATGCCCTCCTGACCTTGATGCGCGCGCCATCGCGGCCGAGGCCGCACGGCGCGGCGTTCTGGTCGAAAGCGGCGATCCCTTCGTTGCGGCCGATCAGGCTGGGCGCTTCCTTCGGCTGGGGCTGTGCTGCATTTCGGAAGATGCGATCGCACCAGGGCTGGAGCGGCTGGCCGAGGCCTGTGCCGTCGTAGCGGGAAGGCGCTTGGATCGGGCGGCATCGGCCAATGGCCGTGGCTCCGTGAGAAACATGGCACTGGCCCAAGCGATGGGCCGGGAATGGTGATTACCACTGGGCTGGTTGCCCAGATGGAGATCCGCCATGCATGCCCCGAACATCCTTCAGCATGTCCTTGCCGCGCTTGCCGATCCGCAGGTCTGGACGACGGGCGGATTGGTGGTCGCTTCGGTGCTGGCTTCGGCCTTCCTGCGCGGCCTGACGGGGTTCGGCTTCGCCATCGCGGCGGTGCCGGTCATGTCGCTGGCGGTCGACCCGGCGGTCGCGGTGGCCGTCGCGGTCCTGCTGCAACTGCTGATCGGATTGCAGGATGTCTTCAGCCTGCGCGGGCAGTTCGACCGGCCGGAGGTGATGCGGCTTTCCGGCGGTGCGGTCATCGGCACGCCGATCGGGGTGATGGCGCTCAGCCTGCTCAGCGCCGACGAGGCCCGCATTCTCATCGCGGCGGTCGTGCTTCTGGGGGTGGCCTTCCTGCTGCGCCGCCCGTCGGCAGCGCGCCCAGAACGGAAACGCCCCTCTTCCTCGGTCGCCATGGGGGCGGGCGTGTTGGCGGGGGCTTTTTCCGGCATGGCCGCCATGCCGGGCCCTCCGGCGGTGGCCTATTTCCTTGGGACGGATACCCCGCCCGCGATGGCGCGTGCCTCCTTGATGATGTTCTTCTTCGTGGCCGCGCTTCTCGCAACGCCGGGGTTGGCCTTCGCAGGGCTGATCTCGGGCAAGGTGCTGGCGCTGACCGCGCTCGGCTGGCCCGCGCTGATCATCGGAACCAGGGCAGGCGCCGCGGGGTTCCGGCGGCTTGGGCAGGGCCACTATCGACTGATCGCTCTGATGGTAATGGTCCTGTCGGCGGTCCTGTCGGGCTGGCGGGGGTTTGTAGCCCTGACGGGTTTATAGGCGGGCGGGCCCTGGACCCTGCGGTGTCAGCGCAGGATGCGCCTGCCTTCCGCTGATCAATCGCAGCGCCATCGCGGCCTAGGGTTCGCCACCGACACTCCCAGCCGCCCGATGGCGTCACAGTCAAGTGACTTTCCATCGCGGGAATCGTGTTGCTGGTTTATGCGATGCCGCTGCGGAGGATCCTTTGGTTGTCGTCCCGCGGCAGGGCTGTCGGTCACCAGCGCGTATAGATCCTTCTTAAGCGCGTCCTGGTCGAGCAGCTTGGCGGTCGCCCGGGCCCTGAAATCCTCGCCCATGGGATCGGTCTTCGTGTCCTGCCGATGCCGGACGCGCGTTACCGCCGGAAGAGAGGCGTCGCCTCCGCAATCACGCTTTGAACTACATGCACCGGGCGGCTGAAACCCTGGGCCCGTGGAGCCGAAACCCGCAGTTCTGCCAACTGAGTTCCCCTTCATCAAAACCCCGGCGACGAGGGATTGGCGACACATTCCAGGTGCTCTACCGGACTGAGCTACATGCCGTTCCCTTGCGGGCGACGACTGGGCGGGATTCGAACCCGCGACGCCGTGGTCCACTGTAGTGCTCCCGGCACTCGCCGGGGGTGATTCGAGGTCTCCCGGCGCGGACGCCGAGGGAGGTGTTACAGCGCCACCGCGCGGATCTGGCCGACCCAATGGTCGGGCTCCATCCGTCCGGCGACGAAATCGGCGATCTGATCGAAGACCTGATCCGAGAAGCCACCGATGTTCAGCACGTCCTCGCGGTCCACGGCCTGCGTGGTGCTATAGGGCTGGATCTCGATGCAGACCAGTTCCGCCGCCCGGTTGCGGGCCTTGACGCCGTCGCCTGCCCGCCCTGACGCCTATCGACCCAAGACTGGTCGTCCGAGACGAAGATCACCAGATCCGGCGTCACGCCCGCCGCATTCAGCGCCGCAAGGGGTTCCGCGCAGTTGGTGCCACCCTCTCCCAGTGCCGCCAGCTTTGCGGCATTGGTCATGATGCTACCGCGCGCCTTCAGCCTTGCCTCGCGCGCCGCCACGCTCTCGATCCGGTACCAGATCGTCTGCCCGTCGCGGCGCCCGGCGATGATCCGGTCGCGGCGCAGCAGCGCGAGATGCTGCGAGACGGTGGAATCCCGGATGCCGAGGAATTCGGCAAGCTGGCCGACCGATTTCTCGCCCTGTACCAGCTGGCACAGGATCAGGAGCCTGTGACGGTTGCCGAGAGACTTGAGCAACTCGCTCGCCTCCTCGGCGGCGGCCCGCATGGTTTCCGGATCTATGATCATATCGACGTTCATAGTTGTTTATCTACATTGTTGCGAATATACGGTCAAGGCGCAGATCGGGCCGGATCATGACGAGGCTGCGAGGCTGGCCGGGGGCTGCCGCGTCGACTGTGAAGCAAATGCAGCCGGGTGCCAGAGGTCAGCAGCGTTCTCATCTGCTTCGCATTTGCGAAAAACTCTGGAGTGCCCCCACTGATTGTTCCGGTTTGAATGTTAGAGCTGCATAGCACCGAGTTTCTTAGACGCCTTCGCGTCTCATCATCTGCTGCCGTTCGAACTCGGCGGGTGACAGCATCCCATTTCTCGCATGCTTGCGCTTCGGGTTATAGCACATCTCGATATAATCGAAC